>JAOTXY010000157.1 GCA_029862125.1 Gammaproteobacteria bacterium
TTATTTTTTTGCCGCGCGTGAAGACCATGTGCCGTCAATCATGAAGCTGGCTGAAATGTCGGACCCGACCCTGTTTCGGGCCGAAGATGCGCTGATGGATGATGCCGACGTAATCCAGGCCTATAAATGGTATCAAAAGGCTGCCGATATGGGCCACCAACTGGCCAGCGACCGTGTCGACGGCTTGCAGCAATGGGCCAGCAACGCCGCCGAAAACGGAAATCCTAATGCGAGGCAGTTGCTGCTTAACTTTCGATAGGTGAATTAATGAACGAGGAATTTAGAAACCAATGATAAAAACGCTGATGATGGTTTTACTGCTAGCCCTGGGTGGCAGTCTTGCCGCGGCCGATAAACCCCTATTGATGGAAGGCAAGAAAACGCTGTTTCAACGGGTTCTCAGCGTGCCCGATGCGCGCCTTTACGAAGTACCGGAGGGCGCGGCGACCTCCAGTGCGGTTATCCCGTTCAGCGTACTCTATGTATATGAGAAGGAGGGTGACTGGATCAAGGTTGGCTACAATAGTTTCGGGCAGACCGCGGGCTGGGTTAAGAGCGATAAGGCCATCGACTGGAACCAGGCGCTGACGCTGTCGTTCAAGGATTCCCAGGATATGCAGCGGGTCATGATGTTTAACAGCAAAAACGACCTGGAGCGACTAGTCAGCGATTACGACAAGGAGGGCTACCAGACGCTTTACGAGTCGGCCGTAACTGGCGCCATTGCCAAGGATTCACCGATTGTCGCGATCCAGCCTGAAGCCCATCTTGAAATCAGGGACAACTTCTACCTGGTTCCGATCAAGCAACACGAAGACGTTTATCTCGGTAACGAGCAGGCGCGCCTGCTGAAAATTGCCAGTGTCCCGCTCGATGATTCGGCGCCAAAAGCCGAGCTCGCGGCTATCGGTACCAGCAGTCGCAGCTATCGCAGCGGTATCCACTTCGTTATTGATTCTACCCAGTCGATGGGTCCCTATATCGACCGCACCCGCGAAGCTGTGGAAAAGGTTTATTCCGCGATCGAGAAACAGGGATTAACCAGCCACGTCGGTTTCGGCCTGACCGCTTATCGAGATAATATCGACCAGAGACCTGAACTTGAATACCTGACCCGTCGTTATGTCAGCCTGCAGGAAGGCTCCAATGTCAAGCAGTTCCTCGATAGTGTTAACTCACTGAGCCCGGCAGAGATATCGAGCCGTGATTTCCGTGAAGATGCTTATGCCGGCGTTAAATCGGCAATAGAAGATACCGACTGGGACAAGTTTGACGCGCGTTACGTGGTCCTGATTACCGACGCGAGCCCGCGTGAAAGCCGTGATTCGCTGGGTGCGACCCGGCTAAGCGCACAGGCGTTACGCCAGTTTGCTTTTGACCGGGGGATTTCGATCTGGGTGTTGCATTTGCGTACTCCCGCAGCCTCGGCAGATCATGAAAAGGCAGAATCCGTTTACAAGGAATTGTCCTATTTCCCTGGCATAGGTGATTTCTACTACGGCGTCAGGCTGGGCGAGGTTGATCAGTTCGGTAACGTGCTGGAAGTACTGGCCAATCAAATTACGCAACAGGTGCTGGCAACCACCAATGGTGTGCCGCCCCTGCCAGTACCGGGGCAGAACTCCGGTCAAACCGAGCTCGCACAGTTACAGGACCGGGTCGCAAAGCTTGGCAACGCATTGCGCATGCGTTATCTGCAGAAAGAATCGGGGCAGCCTCCGCCCGCGGTATTTGACGCCTGGATGGTGGATCGCGACTTTTTCAATCCCGAACGCTCGGCGGTGGATGTGCGGGTCCTGCTAACCCGTGATCAACTCAGTGATCTGAAGAATGTCATGCAACAGGTGCTGGAACTCGCCGAAGAGGGCGTGCTCAGTCCGCAGAATTTCATCGACGATTTGAAAAGCCTTGCCGCGACCGTCAGCCGTGACCCTTCGTCGGTTGCGGGAGCCACCTCGGGAGCCGGCGCAAATCTCGCCGACATGGGTTACATGCGCGAATATATCGAAGACCTGCCCTACACCGGTGAGGTGATGGACCTGACATTGGAAACCTGGGAAGAATGGTCAGCCAAGGGGCAGATAGAATTTATGTACCGGCTCGAGGGCAAGATCAATTATTACCAGGCTTTGCATGATCATACCGATCTCTGGGTCACCCCGGGTGGCGGACCGGTTAACGGCAACTCGGTTTTCCCGGTTGCGCTTGATCTGCTACCCTAGCGTTTAGCAGTTTTAAGTGACCATTGTTTACAGGCTAAAGAATGTCGTCAAGGAACGGCTCATCGATGGCGTCGGCTTTCGTCTCATGGTCCCTGACATCCAGATCAGTGCGAAGGAAAACATCGCGTTGATCGGGCATAGCGGCTGTGGCAAGAGTACCTTGCTGGATATACTCGCACTCATTTCAAAACCCGATTCGCTCGATCAAATGAGCGTGCATCCCGTGGATGGTGACAGCCATGATGTCGCCAAACTCTGGGAACAGGACAAGCAGAGCATGCTATCCCAGATCAGGAAGCAACATATCGGGTACGTACTGCAGTCGGGTGGGCTGCTGCCTTACCTGACCGTCAGGGAAAATATCGAGCTGCCGAGAAAATTGTTGAATTTGCCTGATGATGACTCGATCAAGTCAATATCCAGGGTACTGGGAATAGATCGTCAGCTCGACAAGTTACCGGGCCTGCTCTCTGCCGGAGAACGTCAACGTGCCTCGTTTGCGCGAGCGCTTTCCCACCGCCCCTCGATTCTGATCGCCGATGAACCGACCGCGGCCCTGGACCCGATTACCGCGCAAAAAATCATGGCGGTGGTGATGGAAGTCATCAGGGGACTTAATATTACCCTGATAACAGCCAGCCATGACTGGGCAGGCGTTTACAAGATGGAATTACGCACCTTGAGGCAGGAGTCTGAAGTGATAGAGGATGGCAATGTTTACCAATCGAGGTTTAGTGACTGATGGCGCAGATCTCCAGTATTGTTCGACTCAGTTTCCGTGACTACAGCCACGAGTGGCGTATGTCCGGTTGTTTTATCCTCGCCCTGGCCTCGGTGCTCGCACCGATGATGATTTTATTTGGCCTCAAGTATGGCATTGTCAGCACGATGCTTGATCAGCTGATCGAGAACCCGACAAATCGCGAAATTAAACCGGTCGGCAGCGGTCGTTATAACGATGCCTGGATCGATCGCTTTCGCGAACGGGCCGACGTTGAATTCATCATCCCGAAAACCCGTGCCCTGGCCGCAACCATACAGTTAAAGAGCGATACCGCAAACCGTATTCTGTCGACCGAGTTACTGGCCACGGCGAAGGGCGACCCGTTGCTTTCGAGATCAAGCAGTTTCCCCGAGGGTTATGACCAGGTTATTCTTAGCCAGAGCGCAGCGAAAAAACTTAACGTCGATCTCGGAGATGAAATCGACGGTAGCCTAGCGCGTCAGTTCCAGGGCAAGCGCGAGCGGGTGCATTTACCGATCAAGGTTATCGATATCGCTGATGTCGGGGTCACCTCGCGTAATGTCGCTTTCGTCAACCTGGATTTACTGATTGCCAGTGAGCTGTTCAAGGATGGACGTGCTGTCAAGGATCTCTCCTGGGGGGGTGATAGCGAGGCATCAACCGAGCGAATCTATCCTTCGTTTCGGCTCTATGCGCGTTCAATCTACGATGTAGAAAAGCTGGTGAATGATCTCGAGAAAGAGGGTGCCAAGATTAAAGCCAATGTTGCTGAAATTGCCACCGTACAATCGATTGACCAGAACCTGACTGTCATATTTTGGATTATCGCCTGTGTCGGGGCTATTGGATTTTCATTTTCGCTGGGTGCGAGCTTGTGGGCCAATGTTGATCGAAAGCGCAAGGAACTGAGCGTGTTAAGACTGGTCGGATTTAAAAGCGGACGCATTGTCATGTTTCCCGTTCTGCAATCGTTTTACACCGCCATTCTCGGGTGGTTGCTCGCGGTTCTCGTCTATCTTGGTTTTGAACACCTGATCAATTTCTTTCTGGCCCCACGGCTTAATCTTGATCGCGCCCTGTGTTTTCTGCTCACCGAGC
>JAOTXY010000080.1 GCA_029862125.1 Gammaproteobacteria bacterium
ATCAACCTGGCCAGCCTGAATACTCAGCCCCTCTACGAACCGGTAGCCCAGATCGTATATGCCGCAGCCAGTCGCCAGGTTTCACACGTCTGGATCGACGGTGTTGCCCAGCTCAGAGATTTTGAGTTGTGCAACCTGGACGGCGATGAAATTATAGCCAGGGCGTCATCCTGGGCCCGCAAAATCAGGAACTAGTGATGTCAGTCGAGACAAATGTGGACCCGCTGGAGATCGATAAATTCCAGTCGATTGCGAGCCGTTGGTGGGACCCCGAAAGCGAATTCAAACCCCTGCACCAAATAAATCCTCACAGGGTATCCTATATCGAGCAACAGGCGGCCGGGCTGGATGATAAAAGAGTACTCGACGTTGGTTGCGGTGGCGGTATCCTGGCCGAGGCACTGGCACTTAAAGGAGCACGGGTAACCGGCATCGACATGGCCGAGTTATCACTTAAAGTTGCCAGGCTACACCTGCACGAGTCGGACCTCGATATCGATTATCAGCTTTCAACGGTCGAAGCCTTTGCCGAACAACACCAGGCGCAATTCGATATCGTGACCTGCCTTGAACTGCTTGAACATGTTCCCGATCCCGCCTCCATCATCAGCTCGGCAACGCGCTTGTTGAAACCTGGCGGCATACTTTTCCTGTCAACCATCAACCGCAATCCAAAATCGTTTGCACTTGCGATACTGGGTGCCGAATATGTCCTCAGGCTATTACCCCGCGGCACCCATGAGTACAGGAAATTTATCAAGCCTTCAGAAATCGCGGCCCAGCTGCGCAAGCTGGGATTGCACACGAGCGATATTACCGGAATGAGTTACAACCCTGTCACCCGGCGTTATGCACTGGGTCGTGATATCGATGTCAATTACCTGCTGACCGCTCGCTTCGATGATTGAAGCTGTTTTATTCGACCTCGATGGAACCCTCATCGATACCGCACCTGACATGGGGGGTGCGCTAATAAACCTGATGCAGGAGGAAGGCCTGGAGCCGTTGCCCATCGATGCAATCCGTCCCTACGTGTCACAGGGAGGCCTGGTATTAACCCGGATGGGATTTGACGGTAAAGTTCCCGAGGCGGAGATCGAACCGCTGCGACAACGATTTTTGCAACATTACCACGCTATCGTCGCCGACCAGTCGAGACTGTTCGACGGTTACGAGGCAATACTGGTCGAACTCGAAGCCAGTTCGACACCATGGGGTATCGTGACCAATAAACCGGAGTGGCTAACACAACCGCTGCTCGAGCAGTTGGGCCTGGCGCAACGTGCCGGCGTCGTGATCGGTGGAGATACGCTCGAGCATCGTAAACCCCACCCGCTGCCACTTCAGGTTGCAGCCGAACGCCTGCGGGTCGATTGCGGTAACTGTGTTTATGTCGGTGACGACGAGCGTGACATTGTCGCCGCCAGGGCAGCGGGGATGAAAAGCCTGGTCGCTGCGTATGGATACATCGAAGATGGTGTCAGTATCGAGGCATGGAATGCAGACGGCTTGATCGATCAACCCGATGACCTGTTGCGACACCCGCTGCTGGCAAACCGATGAAAACCATACCGGAAACTTTTCGCGCCACGGAGGATATGCTCAAGGACAAGGTTATCCTGGTGACCGGCGCCACCGGCGGATTTGGCAAAACTGTCTCACTCTCCTTGGCTAGTCATGGCGCCACCGTGATCCTGGTCGCCAGGAATCTACGGCTTGTCGAATCGCTATACGATGAAATCGAACAGGCCGGCTGCCCTACTCCCGCGATCTACCCGATAAATCTCGAGGGTGCCACCGAACACGACTACCTGGAACTCGCAAACAACATCGAATCCCAGTTAGGACGCCTCGACGGTATGATTCATTGCGCCGCAATCCTGGGAGCACCGACCGTGTTCGCGCAAAGCGATGCCACCACCTGGTACCAGGTACACCAGGTCAACCTGCATGCGCCCTACCTGTTAACACGCGCCTGCCTGTCGCTGTTGAGCCGATCCGAAAATAGTTCGATATTGTTCATGATGGACGATAAGCCCGGTGCCTACTGGGATGCTTACCAGGTCAGCAAGCAGGGGCTCGCGGCCATGGCCGGATTACTGGCGCGCGAATATGAA
Source organism: Gammaproteobacteria bacterium (assembly GCA_029862125.1). Taxonomy (GTDB): domain Bacteria; phylum Pseudomonadota; class Gammaproteobacteria. Next base: position 2,118 of record JAOTXY010000080.1, read on the forward strand.
GGTAGCAATCTGCGCATTAATTGCTTCAATCCAGGTAAGACCCGAACCGCCTTGCACCTGCGCGCCTATCCTGCTGCCGACGTTAATGACCAGTTGCCAACACCTGAACATCACATCGATACCTTCCTCTACCTGATGAGCGATGAAGTCCACGAAAATGGTGAGCTCTTCGGTAAGCGCGGACAGGCTTGATTTTAACTTTCAACAGTGCTTTTTTTCTTGAACCAGTCCAACCAGATACCACTAAGAAACCAGCTATAGGCCCAGGTACCGAAGAATATCAGGGTAAAGGCAATCACGATATCCGAGGCAGTGCCATCGAGCGAGAAGCCCGGTACATAGCCGAACAGAAACGGTGCCAGGTAAAGAAACTTGGCCATCTTGAAAGCAACCCAGGCCGTCGCCCACATATTCGCCTTGGCGATGGTGGCGCCAGCGAAAGCCGCGATACAAACCGGCGGGGTGATGTTGGAATCCTGTGACAACCAGTAAACAATCATGTGTGCCGCAACCAAGTTGACGTCGAGATGCGTCAATGCCGGTACCGCCACCACCGCCGTGATCAGGTAGGCAGCGGTGACGGGCACGCCCATGCCGAGAATTAACGAGGCCAGCGCAACGAAAAGTATGGTGAGGTAGAGCTTGCCATCAGCCAGTTCGATGACGATATCGGCAAACGTCAGAATCAGCCCGCTGTAGGTCAAAACACCAATGATGATACCGATGACACCGACCGTCGCACCGATCTTCAGGCTGGCCTCGGCACCGGCACGCGAGGCGCTGGCAAAGCCCCTGACGTCGATACGGGTTTCTTTTCGAAACCAGCTGACCGCGATACAGGTAACGATTCCGATAATAGCTGAAAAACCGGGTGAATATCCCATCAGCATCAGGATCGTGATCGCCACCAGCGGTAATACGTAGTACCAGTTTTTCTTGAAAATTTCGGACGCGCTTTTCTCGCTTCTTTCACCGACGATATTGTTTTTCTTGGCGTAGTAATGAACCATCATGAAGACGCTGAAGAAATACATCAGCGCCGGGAATATCGCGACCAGCATGATTTGTGAATAGGGCAACCCGGTCATCTCCGCCATGATAAAACCACCGGCCCCCATGATCGGTGGCAGGAACATGCCCCCGATCGACGCAGCCGGTTCGATGCCGCCTGCCACATGGGGCTTGAAGCCTGCCTTTTTCATCATCGGAATGGTAAAGGCCCCGGTGGATACCGTGTTGGCGATGGCACTACCCGAGATGGAACCGAACAGGCCGCTGGCGATAACCGAAACCTTACCCGGACCGCCAGTCATGTGCCCTACCGCGGCCAGTGGATAATCAATGAAGAAGCGCTGCGCACCGCATTTTTCCAGAAATGCGCCAAAAAACACGAACAGAATGATGTAAGTAGCAAGTACGTTCGCCATGATCCCGAAAACACCGTCGCTTTTGTAGAAGATACTGGTGCATAAATCGGGGAAGGTATCTCCCGCGTGCGAAATCAGTTCGGGGGCATATTCTCCGAATACCCCGTAAAGCAGCATGATGGTACCGATAATGACGAAGGCACTGCCGACCACTCTGCGCGCCACTTCGACACCCACCAGGACGCCTGCCACCGCGATCCATTTATCCAGCTCGGTTTCTGCACCTGCACGGTAGTTAATGACTTCAAAATTGACAATCCAGTAACCCAGCGTAATAACAGAAACGACAATCAGCAGGTAATCCCAGGCACGACCAAGGTTGCCCTTCGAGCGATACACCAGGAATACGAGGAAATAGGTGGCGATGACATAGATGCCCCGATGAAACTGCGTAGCGGCCGGTGCGATAACCGCCGAGTAGGAATAGAACAACACCAGGCCCAGGGCCGTAATATCGAACACGACCTGTTCGAACTTGTTCATCTCATCCACTTGCATGATCTCTCCCCCGGAATATTGTTGTTATCGGCGCCAATCAGCCTGGCATTTATTTTTAATAACTCCCTGTAATCAGGGGCAGCTTGATGCCGCCCCTGTGTTGCTTGAAATAATCTACATCATGCCTTTTTCTTTCCAGAACTTGACAGCGCCGGGGTGCCACGGTGTGACAACGCCCTGGGTGCCGGTATCCAGGCTCATGAGTTTGAAAGTCTTCTTCTGCTCTTTCATGTGAGCCAGGCCCTCGTCGGTGTAAATCATCGACAGCATGTTGTAGACCGTGTCGTCCGAAACCTTCGAGTTAGCTACCCATAATGCGGAATCCTGAAACGAGTTGCTTTCGTAACCAACGCCACGATAAGTTTCTGCGGGTACCGATATCTTTGAAAAATAGGGATATTTGTCGTAAAAGCCGCTACTTTCGGCATCTTTACCGAGGTCTATCAAATCTATATCGTTGGTCTGGGCTGCCATGATCACGGCACCACTTGGAAACGCGGTAAATAGCCAGAATGCATCCAGTTGCTTGTTACCGAAAGCCTGGGCGGCATCGTTATAGCCCATTGCATTGCGCTCTATCTTGTCCCAGACATCCATGTGGGTGAAAAACAGTTCGCAATTGGCAAACGCACCGGAACCTGCATTGCCAACCCCGACTTTCTTGCCGACAAGGTCCTTGACACTCTTGATGCCAGAATCTTTGCGGACAACCAGTTGACCGGGGGCACCGTAAAGCCAGGCCACCGCCATTACGTCCTCGTATTTCTTGGGATCGTTTTTCATCTGGCCATTTCTGCCAAGAAAAACATGACCTGAGTAGACCACGCCCATTTGAGCCTTGCCGGAGTTTACCTTACGCAGGTTTTCCACCGAACCGGCTGAAGACTGGGCCCTGACTTTAAAATCCTTCGATGCCTTTATCGGCTTATAGACCTGCATCGCATTGGCTACCACCTGGAAGGTGCCACCGGCGGGACCTCCACTAAAAACGACTCGTTCTTTCGCCAGTGCTGTTCCCGGCAATACGATACCTGCTGTTACAAGTGCGAACACGCACGCGGACACAATTGATTGAATTTTCATAGTTACCTCTGGTTGTTATTGTTCAACAATCAACTTTAAAGCTGAATTTGTGTAACTAACTTGATCTAGGTCAAGGAGGCAGTGCGCGTGGTCGATTTGCGTGGTTTTACACTCGAAAATAATATCCGCGCGCAAGAGCGTAGAAATTACTGGTATTCGAAATAAAATTCCGTTTGATCGAGACACCGTTGCAGCGCCAGCAAACATTGCTCATCCGGTTTTAATGACCAGCCAGCGTTGGTTCGCAGCTGGTACTCGTAGTCTTCGCGACGCATGTGAAATACCACCGGCATCGCATCCGTAGACTTGTATTCATCGAGAACGCCAATTATGGCGTCGACTTCATGTTCGCCCTGTCCATTCAATTTAATATGCAATGCGCGTGCATGCTCGGCACGGTAGTCATCGAGTAGCTGGACTTTGGCGGCACGCAGCTTGATACCGTTATTGAAGTCATCGTAGGCGATGCCGCCATCGACTACCCATACCCGGTCTTTTTGCACGATCGGTTCGATTTCCGCCAGCATATCGGGAACCACGCGCACATCGACCCGCCCACTGCGATCATCAAGCGTAACGAAGGCCTCGCGTCCCCTGAAACTGTTGCGCATGCGGATATCGACCACCAGTCCGCATACCCTGGCATCCTGCTCTTTTTGGCGAAACCTTTCGCCGCTACCGGCGTTGTCGAGTCGCTCCAGCCATTGTCCCAGTCGGGTAGGCGCAAACTGCCTGATTTCAGACTCAACCATTTCCAGTGGATGTCCGGTTAGAAACAGTCCCAGGGCCTCTTTTTCAAGTACCAGGCGTTGCTTTTCGTCCCAGGCATCGCAAGCAGGTAAATCGGGTTCTGCTTCAGCTAGCGGTGCTATGCTGTCGAACATGTCGCAGATGCCGGCATCAAGATTATTTTGCTGTTGTTCAGCTGCCTGTAATGCGTAGGGCAGATGTGCCATCAAGGCCGCCCGGTTTTCGCTAAAACAATCCATGGCACCGCCCTTTATCAGTGCCTCTAACAGCTTGCGGCTGGATCCTGCAGAATCGACCCGTTTACAGAAATCATCCAGCGACCGGTATTCCTGTTCGCTGCGCACTTCGATAATACTTTCGATCGCGGCTCGCCCCACACCCTTGATCGCGCCAAGCCCATAGTAAACAATGCCATCCTTTCCCGCGGTAAACTGGTATACCGAGTGGTTAATATCAGGAGGATGAATATCAAGCTTCATGTTGCGACAGTCGTCAATCAGGGTGACAATTTTGTCGGTATTGTCCATATCGGCGGACAGCACGGCCGCCATGAATTCCGCCGGGTAATGAGTTTTAAGCCACGCGGTCTGGTAGGAAACCAGGGCATAACCGGCCGAATGCGACTTGTTGAATCCATAGCCGGCAAATTTTTCCATCAGGTCAAAAATATAGGTTGCGGTTGAGGCTTCGACCTGGTTTTCCCTTGCTCCATCGGTAAAAATAGCGCGTTGTTGCTGCATTTCTTCGGGCTTTTTCTTGCCCATCGCGCGGCGTAGCATATCGGCCCCACCGAGTGTGTAACCGGCGAGCACCTGTGCAATCTGCATGACCTGTTCCTGGTAGAGAATGACGCCATAGGTGGGTTTTAAAATAGCCTCCAGCGCCGGGTGAGGATACTCGACCCGGGCACGACCATGTTTACGATCGATAAAGTCATCGACCATACCGGACTGCAGGGGTCCCGGTCGAAACAATGCGACCAGGGCGATGATATCCTCGAAACTGTCGGGTTGCAGGCGCCTGATCAAATCTTTCATACCGCGCGATTCAAGTTGAAAGACTGCCGTGGTCTGGTACGACTGCAGCAATTTGAAGGTTTCCGGGTCATCAAGCGGGATGCGCTCGATTTCCAGCTCATCTGCAGTATTTTTTGCGTTGATGGCGCGCACCGCCCAGTCAATTATCGTCAAGGTGCGCAAACCGAGAAAATCGAACTTGACCAGGCCCACAGCCTCGACATCATCCTTGTCGTATTGCGAGACCAGGCCGGAACCACCCGGTTCGCAATACAGCGGGGTAAAGTCAGTCAGGTCACTGGGCGAGATCACGACGCCACCGGCGTGCTTGCCGACGTTTCGGGTTAAACCTTCAAGCGAGCGGGCCATGTCGATCAGCATGGTGACCTCTTCATCCTGCTGATAAAGTTCGAGCAGTGCTTCTTCCTGTTCCAGCGCACGGTCGAGCGTTATTCCGACTTCGAACGGAACTAGCTTGGCGATGCGATCGACGAAACCGTAAGGATGCGACATTACCCTGCCAACATCCCTTATAACCGCTTTCGCCGCCATACTGCCATAAGTGATAATTTGCGATACCTGGTCCCGCCCATAATGTTCGGCCACGTATTCAATAACCTCGTCACGCCGGTCCATGCAGAAGTCGATATCGAAGTCCGGCATTGAAACCCGTTCCGGATTGAGAAAGCGCTCGAATAGTAAATCGTAGGCCAGTGGATCGAGGTCGGTAATATTCAATGCGTAGGCAACCAGCGAACCGGCACCCGATCCGCGACCCGGACCCACGGGTATCGCGTGATTCTTGGCCCAGTCGATAAAATCCATGACGATCAGAAAGTACCCCGGAAAGCCCATTTCGATAATGACATCCAGCTCTGTCTTGAGTCGCTGGTCATAGGGCTCCCGATCGAGTTGTCCGCCTTGTGGAAGCTGATCTTTAAGAAATTCGAGGCGTTTCTCCAGTCCCTGCTCGGAGACATGACGGAAATAACTATCCGTCGTATATTGCTCGGGAACCTGGTATTCAGGCAGAAAAGCCTGGTCGAGTTCGAGCCGCAAATTACAGGCGTTGGCAATGGCCACGGTATTTTCTATGGCTTCGGGTATATCCGCGAACAGCTCGACCATTTCATCCGCCGAACGCAGGTATTGCTCGGCTGAATAAAGCCTGGGACGACGCTCGTCCTCGAGTGTAAAGCCGGTACAGATACATACTCTGACCTCATGGGATTCGAAGTCTTGGGCATCGATAAAGCGAACATCGTTGGTAGCGACCACGGGTACCTGCAACGTTCCTGACCAGTTTACCGCCTGGGTTATATAGGCTTCTTCATGGGCGCGCCCGGTGCGTTGCAACTCCAGGAAATAGCGGCCCTTGAACACTTCGATCCATTGCCGCAGGCAGGATTCCGCCAGTTCGGTATTCTGCATCCTGAGGGCTAATCCAACATCGCCCTCGAGGCCAGCCGACAAGGCCAGCAAACCATCATTCGCCGCACGCAACCAGTCTATCTCGATGGTTGCACGATCTGCAGTTTGTCCTTCCAGGTAGGCACGCGAAACCAGTTTTTTCAGGTTCAGGTAACCCTGGTCGTTCAGACACAACAGGACCAGTCGGCTCAACGTTTCATTACGCTCCGGGTGATGCACCCAGACATCGGCACCGAATATGGGTTTCACTCCCATCGATGTCGCTGCCCTGTAATGTTTTACCACCGCAAACATGTTGTTCAGATCGGTAAGCGCGACGGCACCCATGCCGCGTTCGCGCACCTGCTGCACCAGGGGCTTCAACCTGACGGTACTGTCCTGTAGCGAATATTCGCTGTGTAGGTGCAGGTGAACGAAGCGGTTACTCATTTACAGCATTTCCCTGACCGGTCTGAAACTGCGTCGATGTACCGGTGACGCGCCGTGCTGTTTTAACAGTTTCCGATGCAGTTCGGTTGGATAGCCCTTGTGACGGGCAAACTGGTACTGTGGATACAACCGGTCAAGTTCCAGCATTTGCCGATCGCGGTACTGCTTGGCCAGGATCGATGCCGCCGAGATACAGGGCTCATACAGATCGCCCTTGACGATCGCCCGCATCTGGTAACTTTCAAGCCTGGGCAAACGATTCCCGTCAACCAGTACCAGCTCCGGTATTACCTTTAATCCCAGTAGCGCACGCCTCATCGCCAGCAGGCTGGCCTGCAGTATGTTGATTTGATCGACTTCATGGTGGCTGGCTTCGGCGATCGACCAGGCCATGGCATGCTGTTTTATCTCGGCTTCAAGCATATGGCGGCGTTCAGCCGACAGTTTCTTGGAATCGGTTAGCCCGGCAATCGGATGAGTTTCATGCAGTATGACTGCGGCCGCGACTACCGATCCAGCCAGAGGCCCGCGCCCGGCTTCATCTACGCCGGCGACAAGCTTCGCAATTGGGATTTCATCCATATATAATGCGCCGTTCGAATTTTACCTTTGCCACTATGTCTCAATTACTCAAGGTTGCTGTTGTCGGTGTCGGACACCTCGGCAAATGGCATGCAGACAAGTACGCCGCAGCATCCGATTGTGAACTGGTTGCAGTGGTGGATAACAATACTGCCAATGCCCGGGAAGTCGCGCAAAAACATGGTGTCGAGGTTTACTCCAATTATCGCGATATCATTCCGCTGGTCGATGCGATCAGCCTGGTGGTGCCAACCAGCCTGCATTATAAAATTGCCAGAGAGTTTCTGGAAGCAGGAATTCACTGTTTAATCGAAAAACCCATCACTGAATCGATCGCAGAAGCTGAAACACTGATCGAAATTGCTCGTAAACAGTGCCTGGTTCTGCAGGTTGGGCACATCGAGCGCTTCAACAGCGTCATGATCGGTATCGAGGAACATCTCGAGAAACCGCAGTTTCTAGAATCGACACGGCTCGCGCCATTCACTCCGCGCGCTACCGATGTCAGCGTTATTCTCGATTTGATGATCCACGACATCGATATCATCCTCGACCTGATTGGAAGTCCGGTCAGGCAAATATCGGCCAGTGGAATATCGGTGCTGTCGGACACGGTCGATATCGCCAATGCACGTATCGAATTCGAGAACCATTGTGTCGCCAACGTAACCGCGAGCCGAATCAGTCGCAAGCGCGAGCGTAAACTGCGCATCTTTCAGAAAGATACCTACATGTCGGCCGATTTCCAGGACAAGATGCTGGCGATAAACCGTAAAGGAGAAACCGATAACGAGGCAGGCTTCAAGGATATCTCGCACAGCGAGCTTCACTTCGAAGACAATGATGCACTAAATCTCGAAATTCTCGACTTTATTAACGCAATTAGAACCGGCGGACAACCGAAGGTTAGCGGCGAAGACGGTAAACGGGCCCTTGAGACCGCCATCGCGATTACTTCACAAATAGCAGACTCATTATGAATATACCCATGGTCGACCTCAAAGGTCAGTACGAGAGCTTAAAGGATGAAATCGATAGCTCAATCCTGCAGGCACTTTCCGAAACACGGTTTATCCTCGGCCCCAATGTGCAGTCTTTTGATAAGGAGGCGGCCGAATACCTGGGTGCAAAGCATGCGATAAGCTGTGCCAACGGCACCGATGCACTTCACCTGGCCCTGCTAGCGGCCGGTATTCAACCGGGAGATGAAGTGATCACCACTGCCTTCACTTTCATCGCGACCGCGGAGGCAATCCGTTATATCGGTGCAATTCCGGTTTTCGTCGATATCCAGCCGCAGAGCTTAAATATCGATCCCGACAGGATCAGGGCCGCGATAACCGATAAAACCAGAGCAATTCTGCCAGTACACCTGTTCGGACAGGCTGCCGATATGAATGAAATCCAGGCAATTGCGGACGAATTCGGATTACTGATCATCGAGGATTGCGCACAATCGTTCGGCGCTCGCTACCAGGGAAAAACTACCGGCACTCTCGGTTGTGTCGGCGCTTTCAGCTTCTTTCCCAGCAAAAACCTGGGTTGTTACGGTGATGGCGGCATGGTTACGACGAACGATGATGAACTTGCCTCCAGGGTAAGAATGCTGCGCAATCACGGCAGCAGCAAGCAGTATCACCATGATGTCATTGGTTTTAACAGTCGCCTGGACGAACTGCAGGCCGTTATTTTACGCATCAAGCTAAAACATATTGACGACTACAACCGAAAACGGTTGGAGGTGGCCAGAACTTACAATCAACTGCTGGCCGGCAGCCGTTTTACAACGCCAAATATTCCACCGGATCGTGATCATGTGTTTCATCAGTACACGCTGCTTTGCGACGAGCGCGACAAGCTGCGAGAAACGATCCTGGCTCAGGATATCGCCTGCGCTGTCTATTACCCGATTCCGCTGCATCAACAGCAAGCTTTCCACGATACTGAACAGCCGCAATTGCCGGTGACCGAATCAGTCGCGCAACGTTGTCTTTCGTTTCCGATATTTCCGGAAATGACGTCGGCGCAGATTGAAACGGTTTGCGAGGCACTGCTGGCTGCTAAATGAAGCAGACACATGTCATGATACTCGCTGGTGAAGCCTCCGGTGATGCCCACGCAGCCGAGTTCGTCGAGCAGTTGAAACTCGAGCAGCCTGATCTGCAACTAAGCGGGATGGGCGGCAAAGCAATGCGGAAAGCCGGTGTCGACGTGTTTTTCGATTCTTCGATTATTGCCGTGGTCGGCCTGGTCGAGGTATTGCGGCATTGGGGTGATATCAAGCGAGCCATGGGTATCGTCAAGCATAGGCTTGATAAAACCCGGCCCGACTTACTGATATTGGTTGACTATCCCGAGTTCAATCTCAAGATAGCCCGTCACGCCCGTGAGCTTGGAATCAAGGTCCTGTTTTATATCAGCCCCCAGGTCTGGGCGTGGCGACCGAAACGTATTCATAAAATCGGCAGCCTCATCGATCATATGGCGGTGATCTTCAAATTCGAAAAGCAATACTATGAGAATGCCGGTATCCCGGTCAGTTTTGTCGGACATCCACTCGTCGACAAGGTTAAGGCCGGTATCGATGCCCAAAATATCCGCATGGACCTGGGGATCTCGACCGATGACAAGGTGGTTGGATTATTTCCAGGTAGTCGTCACAGCGAGATCTCTCGTTTACTACCGTTGATGTTCGCTACTACTAGGCGAATGCAGGCGCGCGAGCCTAAACTTAAGTTCCTGTTACCCGTGGCTTCCAGTCTCGATTTTGATGATTTGTCAGAACGCTGCAAAAGCAGCGGACTCGATATCATCGTTACCCGGGATGAAATATACGACGTAATCCCCTGCTGTGATGTGATAGCTACCTGCTCGGGAACAGTGACACTGGAAATAGCGCTGCTCAATATACCCATGTGCATTCTCTACAAGATGTCATGGCTTTCATACCTGATCATGAGTCGTTTGATTACCATTCCCTATATTGGCCTGGCTAATATAGTTGCTGACAAAGCGGTGGTAAAAGAATTTCTTCAACAAGACGCAAATCCGGAGGCGGTGAGTCGCGAACTGTTTGAATTAATCGAGAATCAGGCTTATCGCGACCAGGTAAAACAGGGACTCAAGCAGGTTCGCGATAATCTTGGCGCCGGAGATGGCCCTCGCAACATGGCAAAATTGGTATTATCGTTACTGGATCAGCAAACTAGCTAGCAACTCTTTGGAGGCGTAATGGCCAGTCGAGAACATTCAGAAGGCATCACCATGAGTGGAGGCGGACTCTATTCACTGGCGACCATCGGCGCAAAACACGTCATTGATGCGGCCACGCCAATAGTTGTAGACGCAATCAATAGCCTGTCGCAGGAATCGATTAGTTCAGGATTCACCTTATCCGACATGGGTACCGCGGACGCAGGAACTTCACTATCGATGGTTGGCGCCGCGATAGATGCAGTTTCAGCGCGCGCACCGAAAGCGTCGATTTCTATCGTTTACTCCGATCAACCGCGCAATGATTTCAACGCGCTGATTGCCAATGTCTACGGCCTTGGCCCCTTCGAAACTTACCTCGATCGGCGCGACGATATCTTTCCACTGGTTTCGGGTACCACCTTTTATAAGCAGATTGTTCCGACGGGAACGCTCGATATCGGTTTCTCGGCCACCGCGATGCATTGGCTTAGCGCCAAGGTTTGCAATATCTCCCATCATGTCCAGGCGGTTGGTGCCGAAGGCAAAGAGCTCGATGCTTTTCGTAACCAGGCGCATCGGGACTGGCGGCAGATCCTGCTGCATCGTGCGCACGAGCTAAAACCGGGTGGCAAGCTGGTATTGATCAACTTTGCCCGCGATGAACAGGGGCGTTATCTCGGCAATACCGGTGGCGTCAACATGTTCGATCAGTTCAACCGAATCTGGCAAAGCTTTCTCGAACAGGATCGAATCACGCGCGCAGAGTATGAGAATATGACCCTGCCGCAATACTACAATACGGTCGAGGAATTCAGCGCTCCGCTGCAGGACCCGGATGAAGCCGTTTACCTGGCCGGTTTACGCCTCGATCATATCGATACCCGTATTGTCAAATGCCCGTTCGCCGAATCGTTCATGGAGCACGCTGACGCGGCTCGTTTTGCCGAGGAATACATCCCGACCATTCGCAGCTGGAACGAAAGCATATTTTTCAACGCTTTATCCGCTGATCGCCCGCTCGATGAGCGCCGACAAATTATCGAAGACTATTACGCAACCTATCGCGACATCGTGCGGGAAAATCCCGAAGGCCACGGCATGGACTACGTCCACGCCTACACCGTAATCTCAAAGATTGCCTAGCTGTCATCCCGCAAAACGACACAACCATCATCTCGCGCAACTTCGTAAATGTCATCCCGCGACTTGATCGCGGGATCCAGCAGAATTTGAATCAAAAGCTTAGCCCTGGATACCGCGGTCAAGCCGCGGTATGACAATACTTTAGTTATCAGGTTTCGACCGGGTAGCCGGCCTTTTCCCAGTCCGGCATGCCGCTATGGCTGATGCAAATTATATGGTTCAGACCCTGAAAGTTCAGGTTGGTGGTCGAGGTCTGGGCGCGTCGACCGGAGCGGCAGTAAAGATAAACCTGGTCGTATTGCTTCAGCTCGTCGACATGCGCATTCTCGGTACCCATCGGAATATTACGACTGCCTGGCACATGTCCGCGCGCAAACTCCTCCGGGGTACGATTGTCCATAACCAGGGCGTTTGCAGGAAGGCTCTGCCAGGCCTGGTGCAAATCATTCATGTCAAAGTCCCGCAACAGATAGCGATTCGGGTCGAAGTTGATACCGACACTCATGTTCGCCGGTACCGCCTCGTTGATTCTTTTCGGCATATCCAGGTTGAGGTTATTCATTAAATCCACGAACTCCTGGCGCGGACGATTGCCACCAAGCCGAGGATTCCAGGCTTTTTCCTCACCGATCGTCGACGCGGTTCGACCGTTATAATCGTGCGCCGGGTAGACGATGGTGTCATCACTGAGAACAAATAGTTTTTGCGTAATGCTGTCGTAGAGCATACCCGGATCACCAAACTGGAAATCGGTGCGGCCGCAACCGCGAATCAACAGCGTATCGCCACTAAACAGCATACCGTCACAAAAATAGCTGGTGCAGCCATTGGTATGGCCGGGTGTCGACAGCGCCATTACCTGGTAGTGCCCCAGGGTTATGCTGGCGCCATCTTTCAACGGGATATCAATTGCCTCGATACCCGAGCTTTCGCCATAGACCAGCCTGGCACCAGTCATCTCGCGTATTTTACCGGCCGAGGTAATATGGTCCGCATGCGCGTGCGTCTCGATCGCATACAACAATTCAATCCCGAGTTCATTGATAATTTGCATATCGCGGTCAAAAGTTTCCAGCACACCGTCGATGATAGCGCCCTCGCGGGTCTCGGAATCGATTAACAGGTAGGTATAGGTGCAGCTTTCACGATCGAACAA
>JAOTXY010000158.1 GCA_029862125.1 Gammaproteobacteria bacterium
CGCACCGGCGCTGGCAAAATCAGGAATGATGCGATCCACCGGTTTGACCATCAGGTGCACATCGATCGGCGCTTCGACACCATTTTTTCGCAGGGCCTCGCAAACCAGCGGGCCAATCGTCAGGTTAGGCACGTAATGATTGTCCATGACATCGAAATGAACGATGTCTGCACCCGCGGCGAGGACGTTATCGACTTCTTCGCCGAGCCGGGCAAAATCGGCTGACAGGATCGACGGTGCTATCTGGTAGTCGGACATGGTTTTTCCTGGTTGCAAGTGGCAGGCAATTTACACCAATTTAAGCATGATTTCAGCCGCTCAAAAGAGATAACAACAATAGTACAAAAGAGATCAAGATCCTTAACACTGATAAACTGGCGCTATTTCGAAGATCGAATAATCGCTGAAATGTCAGCCGAACAACAGCTAAAACAGGAACTCGCGGCATTGCGCCACGAATTGAGGCGCATCTGCGATGGCCTTGAACGCAATCGAACCCGTGACATGGAGCAGCGTGCACGACAGTTGCGCGCCAGTATCGAGTTGTGCGAGCGCGACCTGAACCAGCTTCTCAGCCCTGGCGAAGGCCGATCATCTGTCGAATAGCGTCATTCATATGCGCCACGTGTGAGCCTTCCCAGTAAACCTTGTGGCAGCGGTTACAGCGAAAAAACTCCCGATAATAGCGGCGTGTAAGCGGCTCGAGGCTAGACCATACCTGCTCGCGATCGACCGCTTCGATTTTTCCATTGCACTCCAGGCAAAATCTTAATGGCTTGATCTGTCGATAGAGATCGAGGCGCTGCATTACTTCCCTGAGCTGGGTGTCAGGATCGTCCGAGCGTACCCAGTAACCATGGGTGATCGCGCGTCGAAACAATAAGCGCCGATCGCGGGTCAGGATGATACGCTTTTCACGGACCGCAATATCAACGATTTCACGGTCGACGAGACGATTTCCGTAGGCCGTATCAAAACCCATCATGCGCAGACGACGCGCCAGCTTGCCCAGGTTGACGTCAACGATGAAGGCGGTTTTGCGCAGTGGTTTTGGCCTTAGTCGTTGCAGCGGCGAAATATCCAGGCCTTCGAATACCGGGTATACAGCAACCCTGTCAGCATTTTTTAACGGGTAGTCAAAGCCTACCGATTCCCCGTTAACCACGATTAAATCCACTTCGCTGTGAGGCACCCCGAGAACCTCGATCGGATCCTTGATAGCAGGCTGACCCTTAAAGCGATATTCGATGGTTTGCTTGTAGCGCTCAGCTGTGAGGAATTCGTTAAGTTCCTCGTAAAAGCGGAAATTGGCGAGAAATGGTTTCAAGCTTATAATTCGAGCCCAGGTTATCGAGGCCCAGTCAATAGTAATCGCAATGTTGGAAATTGTCTCATATCGTAACCCAGTCAAAGTAATACTCGGGGTTATACTGATTTCCTCGTGTATTTGCCTGCCAATCGAGCCAGTTAAGGCAGACGACTCATACCAGGCAAAGCGCGACAAAATGATACGCCTGATTGAGCAGGATGTCGTCGACACCAGCGCGTATCTCAAGCGCTCGAGCCTGGACAGGCGCGTGTTGGAGGCAATGACCAGGGTGCCACGGCATGAATTCGTACCCACCGACCTGGTAGATCGGGCTTACCTGAATCGTCCCTTGCCGATCGGGCATGGCCAGACTATTTCACAGCCCTACATTGTTGCCATCATGACCGATCTGCTGGACCTTAAGCCACACCACAAGGTGCTTGAAATTGGCACCGGCTCAGGCTACCAGGCAGCGGTACTCGCGGCACTCGACACCCGGGTATGGAGTATCGAAATTATCGAACCGCTGGGGCTGCAGGCAAAAACACGACTGCAACGCCTGGGCTTTAACAGCGTTGAGGTACGCATTGGCGATGGTTACTATGGCTGGCCCGAGCATGCGCCTTTTGATGCAATTATCGTTACCGCCGCCGCGAACCATATTCCACCGCCCCTGGTCAAACAACTCTCGATTGGCGGAAAGATGATCATCCCGGTAGGGAGTCGCTTTTCTACCCAGGAATTGATTCTGATCACTCGCGTTAACGAAAATGAACTGGTCACACGCCTGGTACTACCAGTGAGATTCGTGCCCCTCACCGGCGGGCACTAGTACTCCTTCAATGGGATATCAACAGCCCCGGATCGCCATCGCGCTGATTTCCGCGGCAGTGCTGGGTTACGAAGTCCTGTTGATGGCGTTATTTGCCCAGATCCAGTGGCATCACTTCGCCTACATGGTCGTCAGTGTTGCACTGCTGGGGTTTGGCATCAGTGGCAGCCTGCTGGTATTCGTGGGTGAGCGCCTCGCAAACCATTTTCGCGGTTTTGCGGTTAGCCAGGCATGCCTGTTCGCGATAAGTTCGATACTGGGTTTCGTGCTTGCACAGCGACTTTCATTCAACCCCGAAGAACTCATCTGGGACAATAGCCACTGGTTACGCCTGGCACTGGTGATCCTGTTGCTGACGCTGCCATTCTTTTTCGCAGCCAACCTGATCGGCCTCGCGTTAATCGAATATCGCGAGCGTCTGGCGCGAATTTACGCGGCTGACCTGCTTGGTGCCGGATTCGGCGCACTTGGCATCATTGGACTGCTCTACCTGATGCCGGCAGCCTATGCCCTTGCCTGCATATCGGCGTTCGGTTTTGCCGCCGCAACAACTGTCTGGATCGAATGCGGTGGCCGCCCGTTACCGGCACTGACCGGCTTTGCCGCTGCCGCACTACTCCTCTACCTGTTGCCGGCAAGCTGGATCGAACCCCGGGTTTCTCCGTACAAGGAACTCAGTCAGACGCTGCGCATGCAGGGTACGCGCGTAATTGAAGAGCGCTTCAGCCCGTTGGGCAAGCTAACCGTGGTTGAGAGTCAACGGGTACCACTGCGCCATGCGCCGGGCCTGAGCCTTAATGCTCCTGGCGAACCTCCGGCACAGCTTGGCCTGTTTACCGACGCTGACGCGATGACCGCGATTACCCGTTACCGCGGTGTGCCCGCGGAACTGGCTTACCTCGACTATATGACCTCGGCGCTGCCCTATCACCTGGCGCAACCCGCTAACGTGCTGGTTCTGGGCGCAGGCGGTGGCTCCGACGTGCTACAGGCGATATATCACGACGCCGCCCATATCGACGCGGTTGAAATTAATCCCCAGGTCGTCGACCTGGTGCGCAACCGTTTCGCCGAATTCAGCGGCAAACTATATGATCACGACCGGGTCAGCGTGCACATCACCGAAGCACGCGGTTTTCTGCAGCGCGAAGACCGGGCATACGACCTGATCCAGGTACCGCTGCTCGATTCGTTTGCCAGCACGGCCGCTGGGGTGCACGGTCTCAACGAAAATTTTTTATATACCATCGAGGCCCTGCAGCAGGCCCTGTCAAGACTGGAGGCTAACGGCATGATTGCGCTCACGCGCTGGATCAAGTTGCCTCCTCGAGATAGCCTGAAACTGCTTGCTACCGCTATCGAAGCGCTACAGCGAAACAATGCGGCAAATATTCCACAACGGCTGGTGCTGATCCGTGGCTTACAAACGAGCACCCTGTTAGTTAAAAATGGGATCATCAGCAGCGAAGATATCGAACGACTCAAGGCTTTTTGCAAGGCCCGCGCATTTGACCTGGTCTATTACCCGGGGATGACGGCCAACCAGGCAAATCGCTTTAATCGACTCCAGGCGGCCTATTTTTTTGATGGCGCACAGGCATTACTCGGCGCAGGGCGCGATCGGTTTTTGCAAAACTACAAGTTCAAGCTGGAGCCAGCCAGCGATAATCGGCCATTCCACTTTCATTTCGTCAAATGGAGCTCGCTTGCGGAGCTAATCGAACTGCGCCACCGGGGTGGCAGCGCATTGCTCGAAACCGGTTACCTCACCCTGTTGGTTACCCTGGTGCTGGCCCTGATGCTGAGCCTGTTGTTGATCCTGCTGCCAATGCTTTTTGTACGCCG
>JAOTXY010000081.1 GCA_029862125.1 Gammaproteobacteria bacterium
ATCACCAATCCGCTACATGCCGAGGTGGTTGCAGCGAGCCTGGGTGCCGATGTCATGCTGGGTAAAGACCCGGATTGCGGGCGCTGGATCAAACAATTTCGTGAACCGGCACCAGAGGGTAGCGTGGTCCGCGGTACCGGGCGCCGTGCCGGACGCCGTCGTCGTTCAGTCGCTTAGGTCTGAACACAGGTCAAGCCAGGGTGGAAGAAGAAGCCAGTATACTGTTTATGCCGTCGGGTTTACGCGGACAGGTTCCGGTCGGGACTACCGTGCTGCAGGCGGCCCAGCGACTGGGGGTTGACCTGGAATCGATCTGCGGCGGACAGGGAAAATGCCGCAAGTGCCAGGTGTTGCCGCAAGAAGGTGAATTTTCTAAACATGGCATTGTTTCCCGTGCCGATCATCTTTCCGAACTCACCGAAACCGAGCTTCAACATCAATCCAGGAAGCGTCTCAAGGGTGGCCGGCGCCTGGGTTGTAATGCCCGTATTCTCGGTGACCTGGTGGTTGACGTCCCCGAGGAAAGCCAGCAGCACAAGCAACACATCGCCAAGGCGGTCACTGCCTACGATATACAGGTTCTGCCCGCATTGCGCCTTTACACGGTGACCCTGCCCGAGCCTGACATGCATTCGCCGATTTCCGACAAGCGTCGCCTTCAGCAGGCGCTGGCGAGTGAACACGAACTGCCGATCCTGGACTGCGAAATGTCGCAGCTGCGCCTGCTGCAGCCTGCGCTCGCAAAGTGCGGACGTCGAATAACCGTGGCGGTATACCAGTTTCAGCAGATTATCGGCGTCTGGCCTGGCGAAAAGAAAGACGCCTACGGGCTCGCGGTCGATCTGGGTTCAACCACGATTGCGGCCCAGCTTTGCAACCTGGACACCGGCGAGGTTGTCGCGACTGCTGATACGATGAATCCACAGATTCGCTTCGGCGAGGATTTAATGAGCCGAGTTTCTTACGTGATGATGAATGAAGGCGGCGACACGGCGATGACGCAGGTAGTGCGCGAAGCCTTCAACCAGCTCGCCAAACGTGCCGCCAAGTCGGCCGGAATCCAGGTCGAAGATATTCTCGACATGACCGTGGTCGCTAATCCGATCATGCACCACCTGTTCCTGGGTATCGACCCGACACCGCTGGGTACGGCACCTTTTACGCTCACGACCGATCAAACCCAGGTATTACGTGCCGCCGAAATCGATATCCAGCTGCACCCGGAAGCACGCGTCTGCACCTTGCCCTGTATCGCCGGTCATATCGGTGCCGACACCGCCGGGGTCATCCTGTCGGAGCGACCGGACCTGGCGGAGGAATACGTGCTGCTGGTTGATGTCGGCACCAATGCCGAAATCGTGCTGGGTAATCGCAACAGGCTGCTGGCCGCGTCGAGCCCGACCGGCCCCGCTTTCGAAGGTGCGCAGATAACCTCGGGCCAGCGCGCCGCTCCAGGCGCGATTGAGCGCGTCCGTATTGATGCGGAAACACTGGAACCGAATTTTCGAGTCATCGGATGCGAAGCCTGGTCCCAGGACCCTGACTTCATCGACAAAAGCACGCGTGTCGGGGTTAGCGGTATTTGTGGATCCGGGATTATCGAAGTGGTTGCAGAAATGTTTCTTGCCGGTGTCATCGACCAGGATGGCGTGATTGGACCGGTTGCAGATAAGAACAGCGACCGCATCATTAAGGATGGTCGCACTTATTCTTACGTGCTACAGGATGGAGAACGTCCAATACGGATTACCCAGAACGACGTGCGTGCGATACAACTTGCCAAGGCCGCGTTACATGCCGGCACCCGGTTGTTGATCGATCGCATGGGCATAGAAAAAGTCGATCGTATTGGTTTTGCCGGTGCTTTTGGTAGCCATATCGATGTCAAGTACGCGATGGTGCTGGGATTAATACCGGACTGTAACCTGGAGCATGTCGGTTCTGTCGGCAACGCTGCCGGTACCGGTGCTCGCATCGCGCTATTGAATTTTCCTTCCCGAATTGAAATCGGTGAAATACTGCCCAAGGTGGAGAAAATTGAGACTGCCATCGAGCCCAAATTCCAGGAATATTTTATCGAAGCAATGGCGCTGCCGCATAAAACCGATAGTTACCCGGAACTTGCCAAAGTGGTGAGTTTGCCGAAGCCAAAGGCCAAGGTCGAAGGCAGTCCGGGTGATGAGCGCAAGCGTCGCTCGCGCCGGCGTCGCGATCGCGCCTAGCCCGCGAGATCGGTTGCCTCTTCGGCGGATTTCAACTGTAGCTTGCGGCGCTCATCGCGCGGCGGTATCCCGAACAGGTCGCGATAACACTTACTAAAATGCGGCGCCGAAATAAACCCGCAGGCGAGTGCGATGTCGACGATGGACTTGCTGGTCTGCAATAGCAATAGACGCGCACGGTTGAGCCGCAAGTTCAGGTAGTAACGGGTCGGCACGCAGTTCAAATGTTTTTGAAACAGGCGTTCCAGCTGGCGCCTCGAGATGCCAACGTAATTTGAGAGCTCATCAAGGCTTATCGGTTCTTCAATATTGGCTTCCATCAAGGTAACGGCTTCAGTGAGCTTGGGTTGATTCGAACCGAGTGCCAGGTGTAAAGGTATCCGCTGGCGATCATCTGAACTGCGGATCCGTTCGCACATGAATTGTTCGGATATATGCGTGACCAGTTTATTTCCGTGACGGTCGTGAATCAGCTTCAGCATCATATCCATCGCGGCCTGCCCACCCGCACAGGTGATTCGATCGCGATCAATCAGGAACAGGTCATCGCCAACATTAACCTCGGGAAATTCTTCGCGCAGACTGGCAATGTTTTCCCAATGGATCGTGCACTTGTAGCCATCGAGCAAACCGGCCCGTGCCAGCAGGTAGCTACCGGTACAAAGGGCACCGAGTTTGAGGTTATTGCGCTTGGCAATACGGCGCAGTGCAAACTGCAGTTGCTTGGACCAGGTATCGACAATGTCCGCGCCACCGCAAACGAACAGAATCGACATGTCGCTTGCATTCTCGAGGCTGCCGTCAGGGGTTATATCCAGTCCGTTGCTGGCCTTTTCCGGCAGGCCATCGATGGTATAAACACTCCAGCGGTAAAGTTCCTTGCCGGCATCGCGATTGGCCATACGCAGCGGCTCGATGGCCGAGGAGAATGCAATCATCGAGTAATTGGGGACTTGCAAAAAACCGAAGTGCTCGGGTTTTGGTGCGGTTTTTTCGTCAGTCATAGGGTAGATTGTAGCCAAGCGCGGCTCGAATTTGATCACAAGTTGATCAATCGCCAAAATACTAGTCCCTAAACCACCCCATTGCACGACATTTTTGATACTCCAAGTCTCACTTTCAACCTGTAATTAATATCGATCAGAGCTAACCGCAGGAGTCCCTTGCGACTGACTGGGTGGCCTGCGGCTTCCCGAAAAAGCATTAATTTTAAAGGGCAAGGCGAGACTCGACTTCCATGTCTCGACTCGCCACAGGCGGCATCCATGCCGCCTGACCCTTTAAAATTAATGCTTTTTCGGCACCCAGTCCTTACGTCGCAAGGGACTCCTGCGGTTAGCTCCCTACCAATTAGCCCTCTCGGGATATCGCTTGCAAAAGTGTACCGAGGCATGGATGCCGAGGTCCAAGCGATTCCATGGATGGACCAACCGGCGCTTGCGCCGGTTGGAAGCGGCTTTTGCGAGCGATATCCCGAGAAGGCGTTTGGATAGAATTCGCAGACTGAGGTATTAGTTATTAAGGCGGGGTCGAGTAACTTATATTGTCAGTGGATCGAGAGATCCCCGCTTGCGCGGGGATGACGATTTAGACCATTGAGTCGGGCATTGAGTCTTTGCGCTGCTTGATGAAGGCCAGCAGGGCTTCGTCGATGGCTGGGTCGATCGCGGGTGCTTCGTAGTCGTTGAGCAGTTTCTTGAAGCGCGCGTTGCAGCGCTGTGCATGATCGAGACTGCCTTCGGATTCCCACTGCTCGAAACTGTTATTGTCGGTAATCGGCGAGCGGTAGAAAGCGGTCTTGAAATTGTTCTGGGTATGATTGCATCCCAGGAAATGTACCCCGGGTCCAACTTCGCGAATCGCATCCATGGCCTGTCCGTTTTCAGAGAGATCGACACCACCCATGAAGATTTCCATCATCGCCGCCTGGTCTGCGTCCATGATGAATTTTTCATAACCCATCGCAAGTCCGCCTTCCATCCAGCCGGCAGTGTGCAGGACGAAGTTAACCCCGGCCATGACCGCCGGGTAGAGTGTCGCGAGAGACTCGTAGGCCGCTTGCGCATCGGGTAGCTTGGAACCGCAAAGTCCCCCACCGGAGCGGAAAGGAACTCCGAGTCTGCGCGCCAGTGCCGCCATCACGTAGAGTACCAGTGCGGGTTCAGGGGTGCCGAAGGTCGGGGCACCCGACTGCATCGACATTGAACTGGCGAAACTGCCGAAAATAACCGGTGCGCCAGGATTGACCAGCTGTACGAAAGTTATGCCTGCGAGTGCTTCGGCGAGCGATTGGGCGGCGGTGCCGGCGACCGTTACCGGTGACATGGCACCGGCCAGAATAAACGGGGTAACGATAGTCGCCTGGTTGTTTTCGGCGTAAACCTTGGCGGCACCGAGCATGGTATCGTCGAAGGTCATCGGCGAGTTGGCATTGATCAAGCTGGTCGCATAGGTACGTGGGCGCCCGCTGTCTGGGTCGAGGTAATTTTCACCGGCGATAATCTTGATCATCTCGACCGTATCTTGCGCGCGTTCGGGAGCGGTTACCGAACCCATGAAGGCTTTGTCGGAATACTTGATGTGCGAGTAAACCATATCGAGGTGGCGTTTATTGACGGCGATATCAACGGGTTCGCAAATGGTGCCGCCCGAATGGTGCAGGCTTGGCGACAGGTAAGCCAGTTTGACGAAATTTTGAAAATCCTCGATGGTCGCGTAACGGCGACCCTTGTCGAGGTCAAATACAAACGGGCTGCCATAGGCGGGAACGAAAACCGTGTTGTTACCGCCGATTTGAACATTGCGGGCCGGGTTGCGTGCATGCTGGGTGTATTCGGCAGGTGCCGAAGCCTGGATGATGGAGCGGCACAATCCACGGGGAAAACGGACCGTAACGCCATCGATTTCGGCACCACCCTGTTTCAGAATTTCGAGTGCCTCGGGCATGTCCCGAAATTCGATACCGACTTCCTCAAGGATGGTATCTGCATTGTTTTCGATGATCTGCAGTCCTTCTTCGTCGAGCACTTCGAAACAGGGGATCTTGCGCTTTATGTAGGGCGAACTGGCGCTCACGATTGGCGTGCCGGCGCGTCGTGCGTCGCGCCCACCGCGCCGACTTCTGGTTGGCCGTCTTGTTTCGCTCATTGTCGACTCCCGATAATCCTGTATTAAAGAGTGGCGGATCAAACAATCAAGTATGGTTTTTGGTGATTATGCCGGCTAACCCAAGCGCGACCCTGAACTATTTGCCAGCGCCATATCGTTATTGGTGTTGACGGTGTTTGCGGTTGTGGATGAGGGTAATTTCGCTAGAATGAGTTTCGAGCCCTGAGAACTCCTCGTTGGAGGCTGCAGATATAAGCGATGACACCGAAATTATCGGTATCCTGTTAATCGAAGGATATCCGATCATTCCTTTCAGTTGCGTGGTCGATTCACTGCGCGCGGCAAATCGCTTATCTGGCAGGAAACTCTATCAATGGGAATACTTCGCGCCCGATAATGAACCGGTAGCGGCATCCTGCGGTATTACCGTACCGACCAGGGCGCTCGCCGATGCAAAAAATCTGAAAACCCTGATTATTGTCGCCCCCAATACGGCGCAGAATTTTGACGACGCCAATACGATCAGGCTTTTGAAAGCCATGGATCGGCAGAAAGTGAACCTGGGATCGGCCAGTTCGGGTAGCTTTATCCTGGCACGCGCCGGACTGCTGGATGAATGTCGCTCTACCATTCACTGGGAAAATATTCCGGTATTCAAGGAGCTATACCCTCAACTTGAAGTCACCTTCACGCTTTACGAAATTGCGCAGCGACGTTACACCTGTTCCGGCGGTATCGCGGCCCTCGATATGATGCTCAAGCTGATCGAAAATCAATATGGCCGACAACTTGCCCAGCAAATCTCGCAGCAGTTTCAGCACGACCGCATCCGCACCGAAATTGATTCACAGCAAATGGCGGATCGTATGGACCTGGCGATGAATGCGCCAAAGCTGATCGACGTTATCAACCTGATGGAAAACAATATCGAGGTGCCGCTGTCGTTACCCTCGATCGCGGCAAAATGTAAGCTGTCGTTACGCCAGATCGAGCGCCTGTTTCACAAGTACCGTAATGTCACACCGAGCCAGTATTACCTGTCATTGCGCCTGATGCATGCCAAGCAGCTGTTGCTGAATACCAATCACAGCGTAATCGATATCTCTCTGGCCACCGGGTTTGAGACCCAGTCCTACTTCACCGCCTGTTACCGCAAGCATTTCGGCAGTTCACCGCGTAACCACCGTTCCCAGGTGGCTACCGAGAGAAAGGGTTAGTCGTACCAGGATGAAGCAACCCGTGGTTGTGCTTGGAGCCGGTATTGTCGGAATTTGCTGTGCGCTTGAACTGCAGCGGCGCAATTACCAGGTGACGCTTATCGACCGCCGGGGTCCCGGGGAGGAAACGTCGTCGGGCAATGCAGGCATTTTAAGTTACAGCAATATCACACCGCTGGCAGATCCGTCGCTGCTGCCGCGTTTGCACCGCCTGATCCTCAACCTCGATGACGATTGGCTGGTGCATTACCCGCATTTAATGTCACTGTTTCCCTGGTTGCTACGATTTGTTTTACGCTGTCGTCGCGAAACTTATTTGCATGACGGGGACGCGATGGCGGCATTGACCCAGGCATCCATCGACCTGCATAAACAGTGGATTGCGGAGGCCAGGGCTCAGGAGTTACTTAATCGTGTTGGCGGCCTGAAACTTTATCGGCATCGGCAAACCTTTTTACGCGATCAACTCGAGCGAGAACTGCTGGATCGCTGCGCGGTGAAACATACCCTGCTTGATCCCGGCCAGGTAACTGACCTGGAGCCGGACCTGAAACCAATTTTCGCCCAGGGAGTTTTAATCGATGAATCGGTATCGATTCGCAATCCCGAAAAACTCTGCAAGGCATATGCGCAGATGTTTACTGCGGCGGGTGGTCAAATCAGGCGTGCCAGCGTGCAGTCGCTGCGGCAATCAGCCGAAGCCTGGGAGCTGACTACCGACCAGGGTACTGAAATTGTCTCCAGGCTAGTAGTTTGTATGGGCGCCTGGACCCCGGAGATTATCGGCCAGCTCGGTTATTCCAATCCACTTGCAATTGAACGCGGATACAACACCATTTTTTCACCCGGCGAGTCAGCGAATTTATCGGGCCCGATCTTCGATGTTGATGCGAGCTATGTTATGGCGCCGATGGATATGGGCTTGCGGGTTACCACCGGATCTAACCTGACGCGACGTGAGGCCCAGCCAAATCCACGTCAGGTTGCGCGCGTTATACCGCGGGTACGCGAGGCCTTTCCTGTCGGTGAAGTCATAACGCAAGATCCCTGGTTGGGCAGGCGCCCAACGGTACCGGATACCCTGCCATTGATTGGACCGGCTCCCCGCCACGAAAACCTGTGGCTTGCATTTGCGCATTCGCACATGGGTTTAACGATGGGCCCGATTACCGGACAGTTGATCGCTAACTTCATTAGCGGAGCCAAACAACCATTTTCAACGCTAGCCTGCGATCCGGCGCGTTACCTCCAGGCTTAAGTGAATTTGTTCAGGCTTCTAACCACCGAAGTACGACCCGGCATTTCCGGGAATGCTTCATTGCCTGGTTGGCTATGACTGAAAATGAAAGTTTGCCTGTTCGGGCGTGGGCGGTGTTTTCCCGAGTATGAAATCGGAGGCACGGTCCGCGATCATTTGCGTTGGCGCGTTGAGGTTGCCGCTGACGATGTTGGGCATGACCGATGCATCGACCACGCGCAGTCTTTCGATACCATGCACTCTCATTTCGGCATCAACCACGGCATCATCATCATTGCCCATACGACAGCTACCACTGGGATGATAATCCGTTGAGGCCGTTGCCCTGATCCAGTCTTCGATTTCAGTATCGGATTTGATATCCGGCTGCGGCGCGGTGCGGTCACCACGAGATGCGATGAATGCAGGTTGCATAATCAACTCGTTGATCTTGTGATAGCCCTCGACCAGTTCCCGCAAATCGTGCTCGTTGCTCAGGTAATTGAAATGGGCCGCGGGCTTATCGGTCGGATCGGCTGAATTTAGCGTGATGTGGCCCCTGCTGGTCGGTCGTAACTGGTCTACCTGCAGTGTAAAGCCCTGCGCCAGCTTGATTTTGCGACCCTCCCAGGTTGCCGAGATCGGCGCAAAATGATACTGCAGGTTGGGGTAATCAACGGTTTCGTTGCCACGAATCAGTCCTCCGGCTTCCCAGATATTGGAAGTAGCGAAACCCTCCTTTTTGGTCAACCAGCGCAAGCCGATCGCCAGTTTATGCCAGGATTTGGCGACATGTTGGTAAGTTATCGGTCGCGTGCATCGCCAGGTGCAGATAAGTTTCATATGATCTTGCAGGTTCTGGCCCACCGCCGGCATTTCATGACGGATCGAAATGCCGTGTTTATTCAGTTCCGCGGCCGGACCGATTCCGGAGAGCATCAATACCTGTGGTGACTTGATTGCACCACAGCAAAGGATAACTTCACGGTTGGCACGAATAATCTGTACTTTACCGCGATGCTGGAACCTGACGCCGGTAGCGCACTTGTTTTCAAGTAGAACCTGTTCGACCAGGGCATGGGTAACCAGGTCCAGGTTGGGGCGTGACAGTGAAGGCTTGAGGTGCGCCACGGCGGCGCTGCAACGTCGGCCGTCGCGGGTTGTGCTGTCGAATCTCGCGAGCCCTTCGGGTTTATAAGCGTTAAGGTCTTCGGAATGTCCCTGGCCGGAGGTTTTTCCTGCTTCCAGCAACGCGTCAAACAGGGGATTATCGAGTTTGGCCCGTGAAACCCCAAGCGGCCCGCTACCGCCGCGCCATTCGTTTTCGCCACGCTCGGAGCTTTCACCTCTTTTAAAATAGGGTAGGCAGTCGGCGTAGCTCCATCCCTTCAATCCGAGCTCGTCGTTCCAGCGGTCGTAATCCTTCGGATGGCCGCGCATGTATACCATCGAGTTAATCGATGATGAACCACCGAGCACCTTGCCACGCGGCAGCTCGATATTGCGCTGCTGCAGCTCGGGCTCAGCTTCGCTATTGTAGTTCCAGTTAATGCTCGGGTCTTTGTAGACGCTGTAGACGCCTGCCGGAATATGGATCAAAAGCTTGCTATCCACCGGGCCGGCTTCGACGATGAGTACCGAGTGCTCGCCGCTTTCACTGAGGCGATTGGCGAGCACACAACCGGCCGAGCCAGCGCCAAGAATGATGTAATCATATTCGCGGTTCATGCGCAGAGCATCGCAACTGTTTTACCGCAGGTCAATCCATATTGATCTTTTCACTTGGATGCCAATGAGGCTTGGCATATGATCGATGCGATTTAAAGAATGTCAGGATTCAAATGACCGAAGTGTTCGATTTCGATCGTGAAATTGATCGAAGCAATAGCAATAGCGCCAAGTGGGAAAAATATCGCAATCGGGATATCCTGCCGATGTGGGTTGCCGACACCGATTTCGCGGTTGCTCCTGACATTCAGCAGGCGCTGCATAGACGGGCGGATCATCCCGTGTTCGGTTACACCGAGACACCCGCGCACCTGGTCGAGCTGCTGGTTTCACGTACGCAGCGCCTGTACGACTGGAAGATCGATCCCGAGTGGCTGGTACCTTTGCCGGGCATTGTCGGTGCGCTTTACCTTGCCTGCCGCGCCAATGGTAAAGCGGGAGACCCGGTTTACCTGCCGTCGATCATCTATCCCCCGTTCGCCAAGGCCCCGGGCTTCAATGCCATGACCAACCAGCCAATTCCCATGAGCCTGCTTGATCAACGAATGATCATCGACATGGACTGGCTCGAGCAACAACCAAGCCGTCCCGGACAACTGCTGTTGTTTTGTAATCCGCAAAATCCGGGTGGCACGGTTTATCAAATGCAAGAACTGCAACGGCTTGCCGATATTGTCGAGCAACAGGATTTAATCCTGGTATCGGATGAAATCCACTGCGACCTTATCCTCGACCGGGATAAAGCACATATCCCGATCGGCTCGCTCAATCCACAAATTGAACAGCGCAGCATCACCCTGATGGCGCCGAGCAAGACGTTCAATCTCGCCGGCCTTGGTTGTGCCTTCGCGATCATTCCAAACCCGAAGTTACGTCGCGGCATGAAGGTCAATCCATACATTGTTCCCCATGTTAATTTAATGGGGCTCGCCGCGGCCGAGGCGGCTTACGAGTTTGGCGATGAATGGAATCGCCAGCAATGCGAATACCTCGCCGCCAGCCGGGATTACCTGATCGATGAAATCAACCGAATTCCCGGATTACAGCTTGCTCCGATCGAGGCGACCTACCTGGCCTGGATCGATGTATCTGAACTCGCGCTCGAAGATCCAATGGAATTCTTTGAAAATGCCGGCGTGGGCATGTCACCGGGTCGTGATTTCGGCGATCCCACCCACATGCGGCTTAATTTCGGTTGCCCGCGGAGCCGGGTGGAGCAGGCGGTCGACCGCATCCGCAAGGCTATCGAAGCCCTTGATTAGATGCCATCGGTGCCTGGCTGAGGGCAGATTTTGCCATGTCGTAATTGTCTTTTCTTAGGTCGTTCTAGTTCAGCGTCCGGATATTCAATTCAGATATTCTCTTGCGATCATGCATTCAGGGCGCAGCACTTGCGTTCCCCTGGCAACTACAAACATAGCAGGTTAAGCAATGGCAATTCCTTCACATGTGAAATATCTGATCATTGGCGCGGGCATACACGGCCTCAGTACCGCCTATCACCTGGCGCAGCAGTTAAAGGCCCAGGGTAAAGGTGATGGCAAGGATATCCTGGTCGTCGATAAGAGCGGCATTGCGGCCGGCGCTTCCGGTATAGCCTGCGGCGTGGTGCGCAACAATTACTTCCAGCCCGCGATGCGCGAGTTGATGGCGCACAGCGTTGGCGTCTGGGAGACCGATCCTGAAGGCTATAGCTACCACCCGGTGGGCTATATGCAAATCAGCCCGGAAAGCATGCATAAAGACGTCGCCACCATTGCCAGCCAGCAAAAGGATATTGGCTATGAATCGACCTTTATAGAAGGCGAAAAGGAATCGGCCGATTACATGAAAACCTTGTTCCACGACTGGCAGGCAAAAGGAATTACTTCCGTTCTGCACGAAAAGCGTGGTGGTTACGCCAACAATACCAGGGCGATCTATGCGCTTGCCACCAAGGCAGAGAACGAGGGAGTGCGTATCATGACCGGTTGTACCGTGACCGGTTTCAAGAGCGATTCAGCAGGCGGTGCTATCAAGGCTGTCGAGACCGACAAGGGTGACATCGGTTGCGACCAGGTAGTCATCGGTGCCGGTCCCTGGGCCAAAACCGTCTGGGACATGCTCGAACTGCCAAAAACCGTCTCGATCAAGGGTGCGGACGGGCACATGCATGACAATGTGCCGATGTGGATTTACTGGTCGCTGCAGGAAGGGACGCTGGGCGTCGACCCGGAACTGCAAAAAACCAACGATGGCAAATTCCCGCCAGTCATTCACGTCGACAGCAATGAACCGCTTTACTCGGATTTTGATGGCAGCCTGATCACCGACAAGATGTGGGGCATTTACTACAAGCCCGACTTCCATTTTGGCGGCATCCAGGGTGGTGCAGCGCCTTACGCCATCGATACTAATCCAGACGATGTGGCGGTCGATCCCTATGGCGTTGATTCACCTGACTTCGTCGTCGGTGAAGATTTTGCACACATGTGGACTTCCGCACTGGCGCACTGCCAGAAACGTTTCGAAGGCCAGTTCGAGTATTACAAGAACGAACCCTCGGGTGGTATTGGTTCGTTTACCCCGGATAGCTTTCCGGTGTTCGACGTATTCCGTGAAAATTGTTACCTGATCGCCGATTCCAACCATGGTTACAAGATGCTCGGTGTCGGCAAGCTGGTAGCAGAAGAACTCTGCGGTCAACAGAGCTCGCTACTCGAGCCATTTCGCTTCTCGCGTTATGCGCTGGGCAAGCTGCACCCGGTATCGAACAGCCCGTTTCCCTGGAGTTGACAGGATATTAACCGCGTGAAACACGCGGTTAATATCCTGTCATCCCGGAAATCGCGCCAGCGATTATCCGGGATCTTACAACCGGTTCATTGTCATTCGGCGTAGCTCACGGTCTGACAGGAGAAAAGTTTACCAGGCAAAATGCGTGCGTGTTCGATTGGCCACTGCGACCAGCGACAGCATCACCGGGACTTCGACCAGCACGCCAACAACGGTGGCCAGCGCGGCACCCGAATTCAAGCCGAACAAACTGATCGCCACGGCAACGGCGAGTTCGAAAAAGTTCGAGGTTCCGATCAATGCCGCCGGGGCAGCGGTGTCGAACGGCACGCGCCAGAGATAGGCCCAGCCGTAGGCAACCACGAAAATGCCATAGCTTTGGATCATCAGCGGAATTGCAATCAGCGCGATTACCAGCGGCTTGTCGATGATGGTTTGTGCCTGGAAGCCGAACAGCAACACCACCGTGGCCAACAGGCCCATGACCGAGAAGGGTTTTATCTTGCCAGTGAAATCGGCAATGTGCTCGTGATTACCGCTGTTATCCAGGATTTTTCGGGTGGCATAACCGGCGGCGAGAGGAATGACCACGTATAAAACCACCGACAGTAGCAGGGTTTCCCAGGGCACGACGATATCGGTGACACCGAGTAACAGGGCGGCAATAGGTGCGAATGCGAACACCATGATGATGTCGTTGATCGAAACCTGCACCAGCGTATAGTTCGCGTCGCCGCGCACCAGCTGGCTCCAGACGAATACCATCGCCGTGCAGGGCGCCACGCCCAGTAGAATCATGCCGGCGATGTATTCCTTCGCCGTTTCCGGCTCGACCAACCCGACAAAAATATGTTCGAAAAACAGGATCCCGAGGGCGGCCATGGTGAAGGGTTTAATCAGCCAGTTGACAACCAGGGTAATGCATAGTCCCCGGGGTTTTTTGCCGACATCCTTGAGCGATGCGAAGTCGACGTTTACCATCATCGGGTAAATCATGATCCAGATGAAAACCGCCACCACCAGGTTGACGCTGGCATACTCGATACTTGCTATGAGCTGAAAGATTTCAGGCAGCAGAATTCCAAGCCCTACGCCGACGGCGATACACAGCGCCACCCAGACTGAAAGAAAGCGCTCGAAAACCCCCATCGACGAGGCAGTATCAGTGGCCATGTAAGTTATTTTCCGGGACTAGCAGCAACTGGAGCCGGATGGTTTCTGCTCCTGTTGCGGGCGAACACAGCAGGCAGATTCAGGGTCGGTCGTTTTAATGACATCGGTACCGTAGACCGGGCTTTGACCCCGGGTCAGAAAGGTTTCCCAGGCGATGCCTTCCGGATCGAAGATCCAGTTTTTCTCGGAGTTTGCATAACAGCAGGTTGTTTCGCCTTCTTCAATGATCGGTCCGCCGGCTGTTTTCAGACGTGAATAAACTTCATCGAGCTCGCCCTCGTCCTCGACCTGTATGCCGAGGTGATCGATACCCTTGCGATTGCCGCGGGTGGTAATGGCAAAATTGATGCGTGGGTCTTCCAGCATCCATTTCGCGTAGTCATCCTTGGTCACCGAGGGCTCGGCATTAAACAAGGATGAATAAAATCCAATCGAGGTGTCGAGGTCGGTAACCGAGAGGTTAACGTGCATGCGTTTCATGATTTTCTCCGTTTTAGCAATTTGGTGCGCAGCAGCCTGGTAATACGCTGTCGAGTAGCGGTGCGCAGAGCTCGGGTTGACCCTGGCAGCAATCCTGCATTAAAAAGGAAAGCAATTCGCGGGTGCCACCAAAGTCGATGCTGTAGATAATCGAGCGGCTTTCACGCCTCGAATTAATAAGACCTGCATTTACCAGGATCGCAAGATGCGAGGACATCGTATTGTGTGGAATCGACAGTGTACGAGCGATTTCTCCGGCCGCCATGCCTTCGACGCCACGGCGTACCAGCAGCCTGAAGGCCGCCAGCCGGGACTCCTGGGCAAGGGCGCCGAGAGATTTGACAGTCGTAGTAATGTCCATATGTCGACGATAATCGACATATTGGACAGAGTCAATAATAATTCACCGATATTGGGGTCTTACAGATCCGGGGGCCGGTGCTCTCTTGTCCCCAAAAAAAAAGAAAGGTTTGCAAATGTTTGACGGCCATTCAAAATAGAAATCAGTAGAGGTCCTCGATTTTAAAGTAACATCATATGACACAGTCTTTCGATTACATCATCGTCGGCGCCGGTTCCGCCGGCTGCGTGCTCGCTAATCGCCTTAGCGAAGATCCGGCTGTCACGGTCGCGTTGCTCGAATTTGGTGGCAGCGACAACAGCATCTTCATCCAGATGCCGACGGCACTCTCGATCCCGATGAATATGTCAAAGTACAACTGGGGTTATGAATCCGAGCCCGAACCCTACCTCGACAATCGCCGTATGCATTGCCCGCGCGGCAAGGTGCTCGGTGGGTCGTCG
>JAOTXY010000019.1 GCA_029862125.1 Gammaproteobacteria bacterium
TGCTTGTGCAAAAGATTTATTCGTTTGGTAAAGAAATGGGATGCGGTGATCTTGTTGAATCGTCAAAAAAGCTGAATAAATTCTATCCTACACGTTTGTATGAAGAAGAAAGTGGTATCCATGACAATATAGATCGATATAACGACGACACTTTTTGGGATGAGTTGATTAATCGATTAGCAGAGCGTGATGCTCGTGCTGACGCCGAAGCATCAAACCAAGAAATTTCTTCCGTTGAAGATTTTTTGAAATTCAGCGCACCTCACGAGTCTAGATATGCTGAAGAGTTCTCGGAAAACGGACTTAGGAATTTAACCATAAATGAAACATAACAAGGTGCTGCAGTCGGACAAAGTGCACGCTGCTCTGGGATTTCCCAATAGCAGACGCTTAAAAACCTTTCCTGGGCTACCGAGAACGGCCATTAGCGGACTCTCACGCGACTACAAATCCCTCACGATAATCGGATTAACAGTCCAATTTTTTCTGACAGCTATTGTTTCACCTATTGATTTCTACAATCGGGCCTGATGATCATAACAAATCACGGCATCATCATCGCAAGCTTCATCCGCCGCCAATGCAGGCGGCAAGGCACTATCAGCCATTTCGGCAAAGTTGCCCCATTTTATTTTAAGGCCATTGCTATCGAGCAGAAATGCGGCGCGTTGATAGAGGGGTCCGGTCCAGCCAATCTGGCGCCACATAATTAAAAGACTATTGTCTGTTTCTTCAAGTACTTCGCCCACGGCATAATTCGTAGTGGCACTGGTGCTGTCAGGCATGATCCAGTTATCAAAAAGTGCCCCCGAGCGAAATCGTGCTACCAAATGGTCCACTGTGCTTGAGCTATACAGTGCGGCATCATAAGCTGCTGAGGTTTTTTCTATCTTTACGATAGCAAACAATTCATCGACGACAGTTCCTGATTCGGGACGTTCAGTCCAGCCTCCGACACGCCCATGAATACTGCTATAGTCCAACCAGTCGTCAGTATATACCGGGCATAGCACACCCTCTGCACGCCATATCCATTGGCTGGCGGCATAGGGAGCAAACCGTGGCGACATGGGATCGAGCATATCGTTCTCCATAATTAGCTGGATCGCATCACTGTCGGCAGGCGCCAATAGATCATAGACACACACATCCGAACCAGCCTGATTATCTCCAATGGTAAACTCCATTTGTGCCCAGGGAACGCCCGGCACAGTACCGCCACCAATGTAATAACCGGGTTGTGCGGTTTCGTTTGCGAATACCTGCGGTTCCGCCAGAGGTTCCCCCGTACTGAACGCAATTGTTCCGTCAGTCACAATAGCCCCGGTAGGTCCAGTATAGACATCGGTATCGATACCGGTCGCTGCAAGTATCTTGTCTCGCAGACTTGTGCTGATCCGTGCCAGGTGACCGATGCGCATACTGAATTGTTCATTGAACTGTGTTTGAATCTCCCAATGCGGTGGGTTACCAAAATAACCGGGTCCGGGTGAAGCCAATAATGTCACGCGCGTGAGCATCCCATCGTCCGGCGCAATATAAACCGGAATCCTTGATTCGATACGCTCACCTGAAAGACCTCCCCAAAAGGCACAACTTTCACCGCTATCACAGATACCATTATCATTGCCGCCGGTTCCGGGTAATTCCGCTAATTCGTTACGATTGTAGGCAAACAGTCCAATAAGATTTGATTTAAAATCACCCAGCAAATCACCACTCATCGGAATGAAATGCGCACCAAATGATCCAACGCTAACATAAATTGTCTGTCCTCCGGGTGTGATAACATTCAGTGTGCGCATGCCGAAAGAATAGTTAAATGGCAGATCTGCCTCGAAGGGAACCATCGTTGAAGGGGGTGGGTCGTTACCACCACCACCGCCACTACCACCGCCGCTGGCGACGATACCAACAACACCTAATGTATATAGGCAAACTAATAGGCCATGTAAATATCTGGTGTTAATTGCACGCATCACTAATTGGAAACAAATCTCATTTGATCTCGCACCTACAAGCATCAACGATCTCAATATTGAGACTCTGGATTTATTGTGTGCTGATTTGGATCAATTGACAGTAACTTGGTTAATAAATACGAGAATATCTGAATCGTGATCCATTTGATCGAGAGGTTGTTAAGGGTCGGCTTTGGGTCGTAAATCGCCGCTGGGAAATCGATCCTGAGCGTCTGTTTTCTCCAAAGCAGACGCTCACAATGCTCTGGTGGGAGGCAGTCTTCGGCCAGGAACCGACCCTCAAATATTTAATTGCTTAGCCGAAAAACGGCACACCTGTCGTTGCCTTGGAATTGATTAATCGGCAAAAATGGCCTGAAAACGGTATTCGGCAGGAAGACACTCCGACGAGGCGGAACAAGTTTTCTGGTTTAACAGAGTAAAAAAAGGCCATCTCATTTGAGATGGCCTTTACTCAACTAAACTTCCAAAGCTACATTTTAGTGTAACACCGAAAATAAATTCGAGTATTACTTATGTGGCTGGTCGTAATGTGCTTGAAGATTACCACCATCGAGACGCTGCTGAGGCACATCTAAAACAACATTGGCAGGATTGGCGGTCTCATAGACTTTAATAGCCATCTCATCCATTGTTCCCGGTTCACCTGCATCAACCAATGTGAACTCAATCGTATAACCATCCTGATTCTCATATCGACCAGTACCAACTCCAACTAAAGTATCAAGTGGTGCATCGGGTGGAAACTGCACTATCGCTGGATCATCGGAACACTGGGCTGTGATCAGATGCTCTGTCATGTGGAATTTCTTTCCTTGCCAGTTGATCTCAAGATTATTGGAAAGCAGTAAATCGCAGTGAATTGTAAGGCCTCGTGTAACACGCACGCCATCCACACGTATTTGATGACCACCTCCAGTAAACCTGCCATTAACCGGTGCGCATTCCTCATCCGGTAAAGTTACGGTGGTGGCTGCAGATTGCCCCCCCGTAGAACCATTATCCCAACTGTCCACTGCCAGAGCCATAACCGTTAATGAATCACCTCCAATTGCACCGGAGGGAGCAGGTACTGAACCTGAAAAAGCATATTCTGGATAATCGAAGCTTCCAGAGTCGACTACGACGCCATCGATAAGAATATCGATTCGGGTGTTGCCCGCACCGTTACCAGGCTCTACCCCGGGTAGCCACGTTGTAGCAATGTAGTTAATCACAAAACCAGATTCGGTTTCACAAACCGCTTCCGCAGCTATGTTGGGGTGGTGAGCTTGTGCATTAGCACTCCAACCCATTAATATCGCTCCAATATAAAGTATTCTGATAAATGATTTTGATTTCGTTGCTATACTCATAAATTAAATCCCCCTTGGCTTATTAATTTGTGTCTGCTGCACCTTCTTTTTTTTACGGCGCATCAAACCATACCATTCTCTAGTAGTAGTTTTCTCAATTCAATCGCTCCAATGGGTTAAATCTCTATTAATTTTGGGGTTAATTGACCTGGGACAAGGAACCATTATTAGCCTAGAGGATGGTATTTCCGGTTTCAAATGTCGGCAAGGCACTAAGCAGCCCTCGATATTTCAGTTCGAAGTGTCGGTTTCTGCCGCTAAAGTCTCAAATCTGAGGGTCCGCTTTGGGTCGGTAGCAGACCCCCAATTTTAATTTACCAGCGTCCGCTTTTGGGATAACCATAACTTTGGAATTGAACCACTGAAACTGCAAAAGACGGATCATGTATAGGCCATCAACCTGACTTACACCAGATGGATTGAGTAATACTGGTGCATCTAAAGTAGATTAAAGTGGGCTTTTTGTTTAACTGGACGAAGATGCCTGGGGATTGGGATTTAATGCCTTCTCGAAAGGCAATTTAAGGCTAAGGGTCGCGTTCAAAAGCAATCAAAACTCAGAGCAACCGTAACCCCAGCGTAACCCCGTATTTAAATAGAAAAGACTGATGAAATCTAAGTTATTGAAAAATATGGTGGCTACGCCCTGATTTGAACAGGGGACCCCATCATTATGAGTGATGTGCTCTAACCAACTGAGCTACGTAGCCAATGTTATTCACTTATATCGAGGGCAGTTTACCAAATTTATAGCCAGTTAACTGTCCTTGAAATAAGGTGACCGGCTTGCCCGGTCATTGAGAGCGCGCGATTTTCGCTTGTACATCGAGCGCTGTCAAGCCTGTAGCAATAGGCTAGACGTTAAAGCGGAAATGTACGACGTCGGCCTCGCGCATAACGTAATCCTTGCCCTCGAGACGCCATTTACCGGCATCCTTTGCACCCTGCTCACCATTGCCGGCGATGAAATCATCATATCCAACGACCTCGGCCCGAATGAAACCCTTTTCGAAATCGGTATGAATTTTCCCGGCCGCACGCGGTGCGGTATCGCCAACCCGTATAGTCCAGGCGCGAACTTCCTGGGGACCCGCGGTGAAGTAAGTCTGCAAGTTTAACAACCGGTAGCCAGCATGGATCACGCGATCAAGGCCCGGCTCTTCAAGACCCATTTCCTGCAAAAACTCGGCCGCTTCGGCGGCGTCGAGTTCGGCTATCTCAGCTTCGATCGAGGCACAGATTGCGACCACTTCGGCACCCTCATTCGCCGCATGAGCCGTTACCACATCGAGATAGGGATTATTATCGAATCCATCCTCGGAAACATTGGCAATATAAAGTACCGGCTTTGCGGTGATCAGATGCAAATCTTTCATCCAGCCGCGCTGATGATCCTGCAGCTCGAAGCTGCGTGCCTGCCTGCCATCCTCGACATGCGCCTGAACCGCAAGCATGAACTCGTATTTCGCTTTTGCCTCCTTATCATTCGACTTGGCCAGCTTGGCGGCACGCTCGGTCTGACGCGCGACTGATTCCATGTCCGCCAGCAATAATTCGGTGTTGATCGTCTCGATGTCATTTAACGGATCGATCACATTGCTGACGTGCAAAATATCTTCATCTTCAAAACAGCGAACCACCTGTGCAATCGCGTCGGTTTCACGAATATGTCCGAGAAACTGGTTACCAAGGCCCTCACCTTTCGAGGCGCCTGCAACCAGTCCGGCGATATCGACAAACTCCATCGTTGTTGGAATTATTTTTTTCGGTTGAACGATATCAGCGAGCTGCTGCAATCTCGAGTCAGGAACTTCGACCACTCCGACGTTTGGATCGATCGTGCAAAAGGCATAGTTTTCGGCAGCAATTCCGGCCCGGGTTAACGAGTTGAACAGGGTTGATTTACCGACGTTGGGTAATCCGACAATGCCACATTTGAATCCCATACTAGTGCCCTTGCTAGGTATGCAAGGCCTGCATCGC
This sequence comes from Gammaproteobacteria bacterium, assembly GCA_029862125.1. GTDB lineage: Bacteria > Pseudomonadota > Gammaproteobacteria. The sequence goes on from JAOTXY010000019.1 coordinate 5,321, forward strand.
CTTGTCAATGCGCCCCTCGATGACCAGTGGCATAACCGCAAGCGTATCGCGGTTGGCTGCTTCGATCGCATTCAAGTCCGCTACCGATGGTTTATGTAGCACGTAATTGATGACTTCGTTGCTGTCACCGGGGTGCCCAATACCAATCCGGATTCGGAAGAAATCGCGGCTACCAAGATGGTTGACGATATCGCGCAAGCCATTATGCCCACCATGGCCACCCGCCTGCTTGATGCGATTGGTACCCGGGGATAAATCAAGCTCGTCGTGGATCACCAGAATTTGTCCAGGCATTATCTTGAAATAACGCGCCAGCGCGGCCACCGCCTGGCCACTGCGGTTCATAAAAGCCTGCGGTTTGAGCAGGTAGATGTCCTTGTCCCCGGTCTTGAGCTTGCATTCCTCCGCGTTGTAACGCTTTTCGAACCGGAAGCTCAGACCCAGGTCTGATGCCAGAAGATCGATCAGCCAGAACCCGGCGTTATGGCGTGTATCAACGTAATCGGCCCCGGGATTACCGAGGCCGACAATCAAGCGGATATCAGCAGTTAGCGCAGCCACGCAGCGGGTTACTCCTTGTCGCTGGCTTCGCCTTCAGACTCACCGGCATCACCTTCAGCCACTTCGCCTTCTTCGCCTTCAGCTACTTCACCTTCTTCGCCCTCAGGTGCTTCCGGAGCTTCGTCTTCGATTATTTCTTCCTCACGTGTCTTGACTACCGACACCACGCCCAGGTCATGGTCGTCGTGCTCGGTTTCCTCGACATTCTGCATGGCTGTAAGCTCAACGCCCTCGGGCATCGTGATATCGGAGAGGTGCAGGGTTTCGCCAAGATGCAGATTTTCGACATCAACCTCGAGAGACTCGGGCAGATCTTTCGGTAACGAGATAATTTCGATTTCCGTAACCACTTGCGTAATCATGCCGCCATCCTCTCTCACGCCAACGCAGTCTTCGGCGTTGAGGACGTGAATCGGAACCACAATCTTGATCGGCTTGTTCTTGTCGATGCGGTAAAAATCGGCGTGTATTACCTTATTTTTGTATGGATGCCGCTGCAGATCACGCAGGATGACTTCTTGGGTAAGGTCGCCGACCTGCAGCTCGATTACCTGGGTGTAGATCGTTTCGTGTTCGAGTTCATGAAAAATCTTGTTGTGCGGAATGCTGATTTGCACGGGGTCGCTATCACCACCGTATACGATTGCTGGTACCAAACCCTGATGTCTCAGGCGGCGGCTCGCACCTTTCCCCGAGTCAGAGCGTGGTTCAGCATTCAGATGAATTGTGTCTGACATTGCTATACTCCAAAAATAAAAAAACCGTCTCTCGACGGAGGCCCGCCTTGCGACCAGGCAGGTTCATAAAATGCCGCCCAAGCGGCGAGACGCGCGTTTTCCGCCACTATCAAAGTGGCGAAAATCACGAGCTGGTCAGTCCATATACAACGAACTGACCGATTCTTCAGAATGGATGCGGCGGATTGTCTCCGCCAGCAGCCCCGCCACCGATAACTGGCGGATCCGGTTACATGCCGCGGCCTCTTTCGAGAGCGGTATGGTATCGGTCACCACCATTTCATCCATGGCTGAATTTTCCAGGTTTTTAATCGCCTTTCCCGACAATACCGGGTGAGTACAATAGGCGTGTACGCCTTTAGCACCCTCGTCCTTGAGTGCCTCTGCGGCCTGGCACAACGTGCCGGCGGTATCGACCATGTCATCAACGATGATACAGGTCTTGCCCTTGACCTCACCAATGATATTCATCACCTTGGCCATATTCGGCTGCGGGCGACGTTTGTCGATGATCGCGAGATCAGCCTCGTCCAGCTGTTTGGCAATTGCCCTGGCACGCACCACGCCCCCGACATCGGGCGAGACCACGATCATATCCGGATACTTCTGCTTCCAGATATCGCCCATCAAAATCGGCGATGCATAAACATTATCCACTGGGCATTCGAAAAAACCCTGGATCTGGTCTGCGTGCAAATCAACCGTCAGGACCCGATCTACACCGACACTGGTGAGCATATTTGCCACTACCTTGGCGGTAATCGGAACCCGCTGCGAGCGCACCCGCCGATCCTGGCGCGCATACCCATAATAAGGGATTACCGCCGTAACCCGGTCCGAGGAGGCCCGATTAATCGCATCGATCATCACCAGCAACTCCATCAAGTTGTCATTGGTGGGTGCACAGGTCGGCTGGATAATAAATACATCCTTACCGCGCACGTTCTCACCGATCTCGACCGAAATTTCGCCATCGCTGAACTCATCCACCGAGGCGATGCCAATCGGAATATCCAGGTAACGAACGATTGTTCGCGCCAATTCGGGATTGGCATTCCCGGTGAAGACCATCAAGTCGTTCGTGGCTACGCTGCCAACCATCGGGCTTTCTCGTTTACAAAAAATTTATGGACCGGATTTCTCATCCTGCCGGATCGTGCGCTCTGCACCACCTCGACCATTGTCCGCGAAAATTGGCTGGGCCGGCTGGATTCGAACCAACGAATGCCAGGATCAAAACCTGGTGCCTTACCACTTGGCGACGGCCCAATAATTCTCATTTCTCCAGCAGTCCCAATTGCCGGTGTACCGGGTTACGATTCATTGCCCTGGTAACGTACGCAGTCCACTGCTTCGGAACCCTCGATTTTACCGCTTCTGCCTGCTCATGGCTATCGACTGCGGCGAACACGCAAGCACCGGTACCCGACATTCTTGCCGTTGCATACTGGCTCAACCAGTCGATCGCCTCGTCTACCTGGGGGTACAGTTTTCGTACCACCGGCTCGCATACATTACTGCCCGAGCCGCGCAGAAAGGCGCGTATTGTGAGCGGATCGTTGTTGCGTGTCAATTCTTGTGCAGCAAATATTTGAGCGCTGGAAACCTCAATTTTTGGGTCGATAACAAGGTAAATTGGCTCATCTAATTCAATTGGCTCCAACATCTCGCCGATACCAGTGCCCCACGCAGCTCTGCCGCGCACAAAAACGGGCACATCCGCGCCCAGTTCGAGACCGATCTCTGACAACCGATCCAGTGACTGATCGAGTCCCCAGAGCTGATTCAGGGCCAACAGGCAGGTTGCCGCATTCGAACTGCCACCCCCCAGCCCGCCACCGATCGGGATGCGCTTTTCAATGCTGATGTTAACTCCCTTGCCTACCTGGAAACGGGATTGAAGTAACATCGCGGTCCTCAGCAGGATATCGTCCTCTGCCGCAACCGATGAATTACCAGGCAGTCGCTGCACGTCACCTTCGTCATTCACAGTAAACTGCAGATCATCATAAAGGTCGATAAATTGAAACACCGTTTCAAGCAGGTGGTAGCCGTCATCGCGACGCCCGATGATATTGAGCATGAGATTAAGCTTTGCCGGCGAGCGCAGTAGCAGTGAATCGACCATGCTAGTTAAATTCGGGAAAAAGATCGGATCCGGAAGCACCCTGCTTAGCTGGCTGCCAACGTTCTACGACCAGCCTGACAGTAATCGTATCGTTCGCCAGTTCAATCTTACGCGGTAACCGTGAATCTTCCTGCTGCTCGAAGTAGTCGAGGTAGCTAATGTCCCACTGGTCCTGTTTAATCGACCTGGTGCGGCCATCCGTCCTCACGCGATGCGAATAATCGCTCCCGGGTCTAGGCATTCCGCGAATCCAGTAGTCGAGCCCACCGATCGGCAGTGACCAGCCAATCACGTCCTCCAGCAGTGCTTCCGCAGAAAGATTCTCGAAAATCCGCCCATCGGGCAGCTTTAATCGATAGGGCTCGCCCGGTTCAGACTCAATGCGAAAAACACCCTGTCCGAAAGGCGCTTCCAGCAGCAACATGAAACTGTCGGGATCTCGTTGCCAGCGAAAACTGATGTTATAGGCCCCACCTTCGAATTTTATGAACGCCCTGGAATGCATATCCCAGTCGCTGTATTGCGCCACTACCTGCTGCTGACTGACCCAAAGTGCCTGCGCTTGCTGACGCTCCTCAAGGCTGGCAAATTGACTACAACCAGCGATTGCCAATACGGCGCAAGCAAAGGAGACGGGGCGCAGCAAGCTGTAGAAGAATATCAGGGGATAAATCGCTGCATTACTTCCTGCAGCATGGGATCGTTGGGAGATTTTTCGAGCGCCTCTTTCCATATGCTGGTCGCTTCTTCCTGGTTACCACTAACCCAGAGAACCTCACCGAGATGCGCGGCAATCTCCGCATCGTTAAAATGCGATAGCGCCTTGCGTAACAGGCCGATGGCCTTGTCATACTCGCCCAGGCGATAATGCACCCACCCCCAGCTATCGATGATGGCGGCATCGTCAGGCATTATTTCAATGGCGCGTTTGATATAACCATAGGCTTCTTGATAACGATCGGTCTGATCGGCAAGAGTAAAACCCAGCGCGTTAAGTGCATGGGCGTTGTCCGGCTCGGTTTTCAAAATGGTCCGTATATCTGCCTCGAGCAGATCAATACGCCCCAGTTTTTCAGCCACCAGTGCTCGCGAATACAGGAGATCGCTATTACCGGGTACGATACCAAGGGCCGTATTAAAAACCTCTAACGCCTGCTCGTAACGTCGCGCACTGCGCAACAGCTCCCCCTTGGTGATATAAATCCGCACCAGCGATCCATCTGACTGGCTGCCCTTAAGCATTGCGTCGAGATGTGCGATGGCCTCCTCGGTGCGGCCCGAGATTCCGAGCATATCTGCAATACGCAGCCGCGCGTCAAACTTATATTCTCCAACGTGCACCTCCCGGTACCAGTCGATTGCAGCCTCATATTGTTTACGATTCTCGTAAATGCGCCCAAGATAATACTGCGCTTCGCCCTCACGCTGCTTAAGCCTGACCAGCATCATCATGTACTTTTCAGCATCGTCCAGACGCTGCGACTCGAGCGATAACAGGCCAAGCGTGAAAAGCAACTCGGCATCTTCAGGTGAGGCCTGGTGTAGTTTTTCAAATTCTCTGCGCGCTTTTTCATACTCCTTGATATCGACCAGCAAGCGTGCGTAAGTAAGCCGTAAACCCTGATCATCGGGATTTTTTTGCACCGCCTTTTGCAGGCTTACCACGGCTTCGTCAGATCTTCCCAGCTTGAGTAAAACCCTGGCGCGGGCGGAATGCACGCCCTCTATTTCGGCCAGTGCAATCGAGCGATTGAAGTATTTAAGCGCCTCTTCCGGACGTCCATTTTGCGCGGCCAACATGCCATGCAAATACTGCGCATAGGCGCGAGATGGATTTTCTTCGGCGAGGCGTTGAGTCACGGCAAGGACCGTGTTGGCATTTTTTTCACGTGCCAACAGCCCAAGCAGCGGTGGAAATAACTGGGAGTCTTCCAATTCGCTGGTCTGAATCAAGCTATTGATATAGTTAAATGCTTCAGGAATATTGTCCTGACGGATATAGATCGCGGCAATCACCTGTCGCGATTCAACTCGTTTAGGATCCAGATCGATCCAGCGTTGAGCCGCCTCGATTGCGGCTTCAAGGTCTTGTCCGTAAACCGCGACTCGCACCGCGCGTTCGGCTATGTCGGGATTCTCCTGTGATTTCGCAAGTTCAAGATAATGCTTGATCGCAAGCTCTGTATCACCCTGGTTTAAGGCGATTTCGGCTACCATCAGTGCATACGAGGCATCGGCAACCGCGTCTTGCTGTGAGCCCAGGGTATTTATCTGAACCGCCTGGGATTCAAGCGGGGCCGGAGATTTCGATGACATCTGCGGTAATCCGGCACAAGCCGCAACCAATAGGCTCATCAAGACAAAAACAGGGCGAATTATAAGCTTGATAAAATTCAATCCGATTTCCACAAGAGAATTTACAATGAGTGTAGCATTTCAGTATAGGATTGTATTTAGCATGATTTGTTCCACGAATGTTGTATTTGGCAGGTTTATGCCCGAAAATTGACTGTTGGCACGGAACCTTCCCTGAACATGGCCTTATTGTCGCTTGGCATTAATCATTTAACCGCACCGGTTGATATTCGAGAAAAAGTCGCATTTGCACCCGAGCAAATGCGCCATGCTTTGCACGAACTACAGGATATTCCCGCGGTAAATGAATCGGTTATTGTGTCAACCTGTAATCGCACCGAAATATATTGCGACACATCCTCGGATTGCAGCGATACCATCATGCACTGGCTCACAGCCCATCACGGCATCAACGAAAATGGCCTTGCCCCTTTTATATATCAGCATAGCGACCGGGAAGTCGCACGCCACCTGTTTCGCGTTGCATCCGGGCTTGATTCGATGGTGCTTGGCGAGCCCCAGATCCTGGGACAGCTCAAGGAATCTTATGATCAGGCACGTGGTGGCAACTCGATTAACTCGATTCTTGACCGCCTGTTCCAGCACTCGTTCAGCGTTGCCAAGCGGGTACGCACCGACACCGAGATCGGATCCAACCCGGTATCGGTTGCGTTCGCCGCGGTAAGCTTGTCGAAGCAGATTTTCGGTAAGCTCAATGAATTACACGCCTTGCTAATCGGTGCCGGTGAAACCATAGAACTGGTTTCCCGTCATTTGAAAAGCCAGCAGATCGGTTCCATGACGATCGCCAATCGCAGTGTAGAACGTGCACAGGTTCTAGCCGATCAGATCGGTGCCGACGCGGTGCCAATTAATACCGTCCCGGAGCAACTGGCGCGAGCCGATATCGTCATTTCCTCGACCGCAAGTCAACTACCGATTCTGGGTAAAGGCGCCACTGAGTCCGCGCTGAAGAAGCGTAAACATCGACCCATTTTTATGGTCGATCTTGCCGTTCCGCGCGACATCGAAGCCGAGGTCGGAACGCTGCAGGACATTTATCTTTATAGCGTGGATGATTTAAAGACGGTGGTAGATGAGAATTTACGCGGACGAGAACTGGCTGCCGAGGCCGCCCTGGAAATTGTCAACCTCGAGGTCACGATGTTCGACCAGTGGCTTAAGACCCACCAGTCGGCCGACCATATCCGGCAAATGCGTGATAGCGCCGACCTGATAAAACAACAGGCAATCGAAAAGGCCCTGCAGCAACTGAAACAGGCATCCGATCCCGAGGAAGCGATTCAGCGACTCGCCAACGAAATTACCAACAAACTGATGCACAGGCCGACCCTCGAAATGCGCAAGGCACTGCAAAACGAAGATGAAGAGCGCATCGAGTTGCTCAAATCGCTGATCACACCCGACTCGCAATAAGGTCATGAAAGAATCGTTGCTTAACAAGTTGGAGGCACTGTGCGCCAGGCACGAAGAGATCGCCGGAATGCTGGCTGATATTACAGTTATCAATGACCAGGAGCAGTTTCGAAACCTGTCGATGGAATATGCGCAACTGGAAGATGTCGTAACAAACTTCAACCGCTTGCAGCAAGCTCAGACAGAGCTTGCGTCCGCTCGTGAAATGTTGAACGAAGAGGACGTCGAGCTCAGGGAACTTGCCGAGGAGGAAATCGCCGACAACAGCGGCAAGATCGAAGTCCTCGAAATCGAACTACAAAAGCTTTTATTGCCGAAGGATCCCAACGATAACGCCAATGTATTCCTCGAAATCCGGGCGGGCACCGGTGGCGACGAAGCCGCTATTTTCGCCGGCGACCTGTTTCGCATGTACTGCCGCTACGCCGAATCGAAAAAATGGCAACTGGAGGTACTAAACAGTAACGAGGGTGAACATGGTGGCTACAAGGAAATTATTGCACGCATTGTTGGTAATGGTGCTTACTCGCATCTGAAGTTCGAGTCCGGGGCGCACCGCGTCCAACGCGTGCCAGAAACCGAGTCACAGGGACGCGTACACACTTCTGCCGCGACCGTAGCGATTATTCCGGAAAGCGACGAAATACAGATGATTGAGATAAACCCTGCAGATTTGCGCATCGATACTTTTCGAGCCTCGGGTGCCGGCGGCCAGCATGTCAATAAAACCGACTCGGCGATTCGGCTGACGCATATTCCCACCGGAACCGTGGTTGAATGCCAGGATGAACGATCGCAGCACAAGAACAGGGCCCGCGCCATGTCATTATTGCAGGCTCGAATCTATGACGCCGAAAAACAAAAGCAGGATGCAGAGCAGGCCGCGGAACGCAAGTCCCTGGTCGGCGGTGGTGATCGCTCGGAACGTATTCGCACCTATAATTTCCCACAGGGCAGATTGACCGATCACCGCATCAATCTAACCCTTTATAAACTCGATGAAATCATGCAGGGCAGCCTCGGCCAGGTCGTAGACCCGCTGATGCACGAATACCAGGCAGAACAACTCGCCAGCCTGGGCAACGAAGACCGCGGCCTCAACTAATTCGGATCGTCCCGGAAACTATTTAACACTTATCGAATGATTAATAGCGGCGTCTGCTACAAGATCCCTGCTTTCACGGCGGTCCGACGCATCGGAATGACGCCTTGGGAGTGGAATATTTCTGCCGCTTCCAGTGTTGTGAGAGCAAGGCAAAAATTCCCACAATAGCGCGAGCATACATACACGTATGCGAGCGTTTTGTGGGAATTTTTAACGCCGCTATCGGGGGAATGACGTCCTGGGTTTGGATAATTTCTGCCGCCATCAGCACCGTGAGAGCAAGGCATAAACTTCCACAATAGCGCGAGCAATACATATGAGTATGCGAGCGTTTTGTGGAAGTTTATAACGCCGCTATCGCGGTGCTGATGGCGGCAGAAAAAAAAGGCCGTCCCTGGCCACGTGATATCATCAATAGATCGGGGGAGGAGTTATTGATGTACACAGGTAACTTATAGATGATTTCCAGGATTTCCCATAGTGAACAAGTTCATATTCCATGAGTGAACGAATCGACGACGCCCTCCGCTGGGGAAGAGACCTTATCTCGGCCTGCAGCGAAACAGCACGCCTGGACGCCGAGTTATTACTGGCTTATTGCCTCGATAAACCGCGCAGTTATCTTTACGGGCGACCCGAACAGGAACTAAGCCAGTCCTGCTGGCAGAAATATCAGCAACTGGTGCAAAAAAGACTCGAGCCCACCCCGGTTGCCTACCTGCTTGGCAGTCGCGAATTCTATTCGATGGAATTTACGGTGACTCCGGCGGCACTGGTACCCAGGCCGGAAACCGAGTTACTGGTTGAACTTGCTTTAGAACTGATTCCGATCGCGGCAACATATCGCGTTTGCGACCTGGGTACCGGCAGCGGGATTATCGCGATAACTTTGAAAAAACAGCGCCCCCTGGCCAGCGTTCTCGCCACCGATGTCGACCCGGGATGCCTGGTGTTGGCTCGAGATAACGCGGTTCGTCATGGTGTCGAGGTCGAATTTATCGAATCTGACTGGTACCGGCAGCTAGCGCAAGGAATGGTGTTTAATCTGATCGTTTCAAATCCACCCTATATCGCCGCAAACCATCCATTTTTGACACAGGGTGATCTACCCGCTGAACCCGGGCTGGCGTTAACCCCGGGCACCACCGGACTTGAAGCACTGGAGCAGATAGTGAGTCACGCCCCGGGCTACCTGGTTAACGGCGGATACCTGATAGTGGAGCATGGTTATGACCAGCAGGCCATGGTTGCTGAATTGCTAAAAGCACAGGGTTTCAGCGAAATTCGCTGTGTCACCGATTATAACGATCTACCGCGCACCAGCGTTGCCAAACTGGTTGAAAACCTAAATTCCGGAGCGTAGTCTTTTAATCCATGGAAGACGCGGACCGCTATCGATGTCGCCGCATTTACCTGAAGCAAAGCGACGATCCAGCCTGCCAGGCCAGGGCCGCTTGCGAGGTACTGATTGACATCGACGGCATTCTGCTTGCATCTCCGTTTAGCAAAAACGGTGCCCACATTATCTATTCTCTCGACAAACTGAGTTTTGAAATTGTGACAGAGTTACTTGGCGAACTCGATTTCGAGATGGATAATTCGTTGCTATTAACGCTGCGCAATAGCATATTCGGTTTTCTCGAAGAAAATGCGCGCGGCAACATGCAAATTGACGTGACCGAGTTTCAACAGGAAGATGGCGAAATTCCGCAGTTTCCGCATCAAGATACCAACAAATATTGGGATGATTACCGCTAGTGTATGAAATAACGCTGGTTGATATTACGATCGCATTCATCCCGGTTCTGGTTACCCTGGTCATCATTTTTTACTGGTCAACCAGTCTTAAAAATGCCGCTATCGCAATCCTGCGCATGCTGATACAGCTACTGCTGATCGGTTACACGCTGGAATTCATCTTCAATACCAATAATCAATGGATCATCCTGGCAGTGCTGAGCTTTATGTTACTTGCGGCAAGCTGGATCGCGCTAGGCCCACTGCCCGTGAAGCGCTCAACGCTGCTGGCTTGCAGCTTGGGCGCAATTGCCGTGGGCGGTATCTTCAACCTGGTGTTGATTAGCCAGGGAGTCCTGCATGCCGAGCCCTGGTACCAGCCTGCAATATTGATCCCACTTGCCGGGATGATTTTTTCCAATTCGATGAATAGCGTCAGCCTGGCCGGTGAGCGTCTTTACAGCGAGCTGGAACATCATAACGACTATGCGCGGGCGCGCAGTATCGCTTTCCAGGCAGCGCTGATTCCAATTACGAATTCATTACTGGCGGTTGGCCTGGTGTCGCTACCCGGTATGATGACCGGCCAGATCCTGGCCGGGACCTCGCCCCTGGTCGCCGCGCGTTACCAGATTATCGTGATGTGTATGATTTTCAGTTCCGCCGGCATTTCGGCCGCCCTGTTCCTATGGCTGATACGCGCACAATGCAGACAACAAACCGCTGAAACCGGAGTCGATACATGTGGATAATTCTTGGCGTTGTCGTTGCCATCCTGCTCGCTGCACTGATCTACCTCGCCACCCTTGACGGTAATTTCCAGGCCAGGCGAAGCCTCGAGATTGACGCACCGCTGGATTCGGTTTTTGCCGCAATCGTGGATTTCAAATCCTGGCCCGAATGGAGCCCCTGGTTGATGCACGAGCCCGAAACCAAAATCACCTATAGTGAAAACTACGCGCAAGAAAACGGGTTTTACAGCTGGGACGGCAAGGTGGTCGGCGCCGGTAAGCTGACGCACCTTGAAATAAAGCCCGGTACCGGCATCAGGCAGCAAATCGAATTTTTGCGCCCTTTCAAATCGATGAACGAGGTCAACTGGGGGTTCGAAGCCCGGGATGGCGGCACCGTGGTAAGCTGGGAAATGAACGGAAGTATGCCGTTCCTGTTTCGATTCATGGCGCAGCGAATGGCGCCGATGATCGAGCGCGACTACGAACTTGGCCTGGCGCTGCTGGGTGGTTACATGAATGCCGCGTCGCCACACCCCGAAGTTGAGTTTATCGGTCGCGAAGAGCTGGAGGCGTTCAATTACTGGGCTATTCCGTGCAATGGCAACCTGCGTCAACTCGAGACAGCGCGCCGATCGAGCATCGAAACTCTGCAGGCCATCGGTTCCGATAAGGTTGGCCTTGCATTAACCCTGTATCATCAATTCGATCCCATGGCATCGCAATACCAGGCAGAGGTTGCCGTTCCGGTCGGCAATAGTACCCCGCTATCGAATTACAAGCGGCACGAGTTCAAGGGGGGGCCGTATTTTAAAATGACACTGCGCGGTGACCTCAGTTTTCTACCGCTCGGATGGTATGCATTACACAGTCATTGCCGCATGCATAAGATCAAGCTCGACAGCACGCGGCCCGCAATTGAAATATACCTCGGTGACGCAACCAGGATTACCGACGGCAACCAGTTCTCGACCGACCTTTATATTCCAGTCCAGTGAAGCCATTGGCTTCAGCTTATAACGATACGCCCGGCTACCTTGCGATCTTTCAACATCTGCAGGGCTTTTGGCAGCTCTGCAAACGACCTTGTCTGGCTGACTCTTGGATTGATATGTCCGGCCTCCAGCATTTCCACCAGCAGCGGCCATTTTGCGGATATACGATCGGGATCCTTGACGCAGGTGAGCCCGAACGACGAGCCGACAAGGCTTTGATGCCTGACCAGGAAGTGATTCAGGCGGATGCTGGGTATTTTACCGGAAGCGAAACCTAGCGAAACAACCCGGCCACCATAGCCCAGTGCCCGCAGTGATTCTTCAAAAAAAATTCCACCCACAGGATCGATGATCACGTTTACCCCATCCGGGGCGATTTCACGTAAATCGTCATAAAGGTGCCGGGAATGGGATGAAACAATATGATCTGCCCCACAGGCCCGGGCTATTGCTTCCTTCGCATCATCGCCAACACAGGCAATTACCTCCGCACCGCGTTGCTTGGCCAGTTCTATACAAGCCGTACCAACAGCCCCCGCAGCACCCCCAATGACAACAACTTCACCGGCAGCCAATCCGGCCCTGTCAAGTGCAAGTTCCGCGGATCCATAGGAAACCGGGAAAGCAGCGGCAACCGGCAGCGGAATTGATTCGGGAATCGAAGTAACCTGGCTAACGGGTGCGACGACCTTTTCCGCGTAGCCGCCATGTTTTACGTAGGCAGCCGCCTTTTGACCGAGGCTAAACATTTCGCAATCCGGCCCTAGCCGGGTGATTCTTCCGGAAACTTCCATGCCCGGGACAAAGGGAAGTTCGGGTCGCACCTGGAATTGCCCTGAAATCAGCAACAAGTCAGCAAAGTTTACGCCGCAGGCGTTGACCGTAATTTCTACCTGCCCGGCATCGCATTCAGGTTCAGGCACACTACCCAGCTCCAGGTAGTTTGGTCCTCCCCAGGTTACACATTTCCAGGCACGCATCTTCCCCCTCCCCGGAACTAACCGTGTCTAACGTAAAACCAGGCCATGGTGACCTGAATGGGGGATTGTAACCAGTTTTTGGTAATGCGGGTTATATTCTGTTGATCGGCAGTCAACTCCATCCCCGCCACCTATAAATTTACTAGTCAGCGAAAAGTACCAGGATTACAGGTTGCGGCAAGGAATCTGTTTTGATGCGCGCAAAAAAAATGGCTGGTCGTGAGACCAGCCAAAATGTCGTAATCGACAATTATAACCAAAGGAGGACATCGTGAGAGAGGTTAGTTGTTCTTAACCTTTAACACGTTTATAAATATAGGATATATTTTACAAAATACCAGTTAAAAATCGATAAACGGCAGTAAAAACAGTGTATGTGGAGCCACTTCCTGACTTATTTACTTAATTTGTTTCCATAAATTATTGATTTTTAACACATTTATTGATTTTGAGTGATTTTAAAAAAAATTTAAAAAAATTTAAAAAAATTCGCCTCGAATAGCGCATTTCTGCCTTTGATCCCATTGACTCGACAAAAGTCACCCCCCTGATCAGTGGCTTAGCCTATTTTTAAACCAGCCAGGAAATTACGGCTTACGCGTTAGCCGCCGAATCAGGCTTGATGTATCCCAACGACCCCCACCCATCTCCTGCACCTCCCCGTAAAAATCGTTAACGATACGGGTTACCGGTAACTCGGCACCATTGTGCCCGGCTTCTTCGAGGCAAATAGCGAGATCTTTTCGCATCCAGTCGACCGCAAAGCCAAATTCAAACTCGTCATTGAGCATGGTGTTGCCGCGGTTCTCCATTTGCCAGGACCCGGCTGCGCCCTTTGAAATGACATCGACCACCTTGTGGCCATCGAGCCCTGCCTTTTGCGCGAAATTCAACCCCTCGGATAAACCCTGAACCAGGCCGGCAATACAGATCTGGTTTACCATCTTGGTCAATTGACCGGCACCGACGCTGCCCAGCAACTCGGCGGCCCGTGCATAGCTCATGATCACCGGGCGTGCCGCATCGAAGCTTGCCTGGTCACCGCCAATCATCACCGTTAACACGCCATTTTCGGCTCCTGCCTGGCCACCTGATACGGGCGCATCGAGAAAGGCAACGTGGGATTTATCGGCGATTTCCCGCGCGACATTGGCCGATGCAGTCGTGTGGTCGATCAGGATCGAGCCCTCCTTGCACCCTGCCAGTACGCCGTCATCTCCGTAAACCACCGAACGCAGGTCGTCATCATTACCGACGCACATAAATACAAATTCCGCGCCTTCTGCCGCCTCGCGTGGGGTCGATGCAAAATCGCCCCGGTAATCCTGGCACCATTTTTCAGCCTTGGCAGTGCTACGATTATAAACCCTGGTTTGATACCCGGCGTTGGCGAGATGCCCTGCCATCGGGTAACCCATTACGCCAAGACCGATGAAGGCGACTTGTTGCTTACTCATAATGTACTCCTGTTAATTTTTTGCTGCGGCGATTTTACACGAGCGCAGGGACCTGCGCTGTATTTCAGTTGCTCAGGCCGGTTGCAGGTTGGCCATGCTCGCAATCAGCCACTTGCTGCCGGCACCTTCAAAATTTACCTGCACCCGGGATTGTGCTCCCTGCCCCTCAAGATTCAGCACGATGCCATCGCCAAAGCGCGCATGATTAACGCGCTGGCCAACAAACAAACCCGTGTCCGCCGCGGCTCGATCAACGCCAATGCGCGGCGATGTCGGCATCACGGGACGACTGAAATTGGCCTTGGGGCGAATCTCCTGCATGAGTTCATCCGGGATTTCGCGCACGAAGCGCGACAGCATGTTATAGCTCTCACCGCCGTATAAACGTCGTACCTCGGCGCTGGTCACTACCAGCTGTTCGCGTGCACGGGTAATTCCGACGTAACACAGGCGTCGTTCTTCTTCCATGCGCCCCGGCTCTTCGCTGGAGCGCTGATGCGGAAACAGTCCCTCTTCCATGCCCACCAGGAAAACCAGGGGAAATTCAAGTCCCTTGACCGAGTGCATGGTCATCAGTTGTATGCAATCTTCCCAGGCGTCTGCCTGGGCTTCGCCAGCTTCCAGTGCCGCGTGCGCGAGAAAAGCGTCGAGCGTGGTCATATTTTCCTCGATCAGTGCATCGTACTCAAAACTCTTACCGGCGCCGACCAGTTCCTGCAGGTTCTCGATACGTGACTGACCTTTCTCGCTGTTGTCTTTTTTGAAATGCTGATCGAGGCCGCTCATTTCGGTTCCGGTTTTGATCTGTTCACCGAGTGGCAACTCCCCCAATTCGGTGGTCATGCGGCGGATCAGGTCGACATAGGCCTGTAGCGCACTGCGCGCGCGGGCGCTCAAGCTGTCGGATTGAATCAGCTCCAGGCTAGCGTTCCACAGTGATGTCGACTGCCGGCGTGCATGACCCCGAACCTCGTCGATGGTTTTCTGGCCGATTCCGCGTGGGGGTTGATTAACCGTGCGTTCAAAAGCGTGATCTGCGGTGGGGTTCGAAATCATGCGCAGGTAGGCAAGCATGTCCTTGATTTCAGCGCGTTCGAAAAAACGCAATCCTCCGTAAACCCGGTAGGGGACGCCTCGCGTAACCAGGGTCTCTTCAAACTGGCGCGATTGCGCATTGGAACGGTAGAGCACCGCGACATCTTTACGACTACGCCCCTGTGCAACCCAGTTTTCGATGCGGTCGATGACGAAACGGGCTTCATCCTTTTCATTGTAGGCCGAGTAAAAAATGATCGGCTCGCCGTCATCGCTATCGGTCCACAATTCCTTACCGAGACGCGAATGGTTGTTGTCGATTAAAGCGTTCGCAGCTTTTAGTATGGTACCGGTTGAGCGGTAATTTTGTTCTAGTCGAATAACCTGGGTATTGGCAAAGTCTTTCTCGAAATGATGGATATTTTCAATACGCGCACCACGCCAACCATATATCGACTGATCATCATCGCCGACCACGAACACCGGCGTGTCGTCACCCGCCATAAGCTGCAGCCACGCATACTGGATCGCGTTGGTGTCCTGGAATTCGTCGACCAGGATATGCTGAAAGCGGCGCTGATAGTGGCCGCGTATATCATCATTATCACGAATTAATTCAAGTACCCTTAACAGCAACTCGGCAAAATCAACCACGCCGGAGCGTTCGCAAAGTTCCTGGTAAAGCCGGTAGATCTCCAGCAACTGCTGCTGGATGGGATCCTGCCCCGGATCAATGTGCGCCGGTCGCAAGCCTTCGTCCTTGCTATGGTTGATAAACCATTGGGCCTGCTTCGGTGGCCAGCGGGCCTCGTCAAGATCAAGCTGCCTGACGACGCGCTTGACCATGCGCAGCTGGTCATCGCTATCGAGAATTTGAAAGCTTTGTGGTAATCGGGCAGCCTCGTAATGCAAACGTAACATGCGATGCGCAAGTCCGTGAAAAGTGCCGACCCACATCGCCGCGGCAGAAATTCCAAGCAACGATTCGACGCGCGCGCGCATTTCGGCAGCGGCCTTGTTGGTAAAAGTAACCGCGAGCACGCTGAAGGGTGATAATCCACCGACTTCGCAAACCCAGGCGACGCGATGGGTCAGCACGCGTGTCTTGCCACTGCCGGCACCGGCCAGTACCAGCAAGGGACCCGCATCGGCGCTGACCGCTTCACGCTGGCGATCATTCAGGGGATCAATTATGTGGGATACGTCCATTCTCGGCAGGCTTCAAGTACAAGCGGACATTGTATCAACTAGGGTTTCCCGCGACAGCAGGAATGACAGGAATATCAGATAAATCCGTCCAGCAGGCGACCCATCAGCGGTGGGTCCGAGGCTACACTCTGGTAGGTATTGATCGCACGACGATTATCGGGATCGATCTGCAGGTTTAACTGGGGACGATAACGCCGGTCATCGGCGACTGCTTCGAGCAACTCACCGCGATAAACATAGGTCGACGGGGATTGTTTGCTGGCATCACGGAACTCGCTGGCGTTATCCGAGACCGAAGTCACGGGACGCATCTCCGGCCGGTCCGGATAAATCGGGAGTTGCGTTGGTTTAGCTGTGATAATGTAATTCACGAATCATGCTCGCAGCTTGCGGTTTCAGTTAAGTTGCACAAATTATAAGTAGCCAAAGTGCCCAAATTCTATCGATGTTGTTCAGTTATCCCACTTTTTTAGCGCAAATATGTCACTTTTTCTGGATTTTACCCACTTTGAACCTTGACCGCTAACCTCTTTTTTCCAGAAAGGTGCGTCTGTTTTAAGGTAATCCATGATGAATTCACAGGCATCGAAAGCATCGGCACGATGGGCGCTCAGCACCGATACCAGCACAATTTGATCAGACGGCCTGAGTTCACCAACTCGGTGGATAATCGCCAAATCGATGATTTTCCAGCGTTCCCGGGCTTTCTCGGCAATGCCCTGAAGTGCCTTTTCAGTCATGCCCGGGTAATGCTCAAGCATCATGTGCTGCAGCGGGTCGTCTTCGAGGTCGCGTACCAGCCCGATAAAACTCGCAATTGCACCCACATCGCTGTGTCCTGCGAGCAATTCCCGGTTGACTCCGGCAATGTCGAAATCTTCATTCTGGATTCGAATTATCATCGTCTACCTCAACTGAAAAACCGTGCAAACGGCAGGTAATTTACAGGCTCTCCCGCCTGCACCGTTTGATTCTCGCCGATTTCGACGAAGCCGTCAGCCCATACGGTCGAGGTCAGAACGCCCGAATCCTGGTTTGGGTAAATCTGTGCCACGGTTTGGCCACTGGGATCGAGGGCAAGTCGGGCGCGCAGGAACTCACGACGGCTATCCGGCTTTGGCCAGTCAAAATCGGCGCTTACAGCCAGCGCAATCGGTTGATGCCAGTCCCGGCCCTGCATGATCTGGATCACCGGGCAAACGAACAGGCAAAAGGTCGCAAACACCGATACCGGGTTACCGGGCAGGCCGATGAACGCGGTCTCATTGATTTGCCCGTAGGCGAGCGGTTTCCCCGGTTTGATCGCGAGACGCCATAAGCGCAGTTCGCCGAGCTGTTCGATGGCGATACGCACGTGGTCTTCTTCACCGACCGATACTCCACCGGTGGTTACCACCAGGTCAGCCAGGGACGATGCCCGCAGCATCGCTTCGCGGGTCGCCGCCAGTGTATCCCCGACCAGCCCCAGATCGACAATTTCGCAATCCATCGATTCGAGCAAGCCATGCAGGGTGTAGCGATTTGAATCGTATATTTTTCCGGCGCCAAGCTTTTGCCCCGGCTCTACCAGCTCATCGCCGGTAAAAAACATACCGACCTTGACTGGCTCGTAAACCGGCAGGGTTTGCAGCCCAACCGATGCCGCAAGCCCTATATCCTGTGCCCTCAGGCGACAGCCCTTGTGTAAAATTATGTTGCCGCGCTGGATATCGTTGCCGGCCGGTCGAATGTTATTGCCCTTCGTCGGCCGTGAGTCGAAACGAATTCCATGGTCATCCGCATCGACCTGTTCCTGCATGATGACGGCATCGGCACCATCGGGGATTGGCGCGCCGGTAAAAATGCGTGCCGCTGTTCCGCTAGCCAGTGTCTCACCAGCGGTACCGGCGGCAATACGCTGCGACAGCGGTAAGGACGTTTCCCCACTCGCGGCAAGATCGGTGGTATTTATCGCATACCCATCCATCGACGACATTGCGCAGCCTGGCACATCGATTTCAGATTTAATTGATTCCGCCAGAACCGCACCCCGAACCTGAAGCAAGGGTTTATCGACAACCTTGCCAACCGCCGCTACGCTGCTGGTCAATTGCTCAAGCGCTTCGTGGTAGGCCAGCAGCGGCGATGTGTCACAACGATTCATATCAGTGCTCATTACTTTAAACAGCCCATGGTATGCAGTCGTGCTTCATCAGGCAAAGGCATCGCGGGCTGTTGCTTGAACTCCCCACGACTTTCGACAAACTTCGGGACCATTGCGCTAAAAGCCGTCATTGCAGCTTCGTCATCCAGTACGCGCTTTATCATATCAGGATCAATCCAGCTCATGTTGCCGGACTCCATGCTGGCATATATCTGCCCGCAGCCACGGTCGACAAAATTTATTCTGGGTATTTGCCGCGCGCATTTTACCAGGAATCCCGCATTTAACGCGTAATCCATCTGCTCCCCGGACGGGTAGACGCCTGCAGGGTCATGCGCATCAATATTAATTCTGGTGTAGCGCTGGATATCGAACATGCATTTAAAATCGAGGATATTCAGTTCGCCATTAATCCCAAATGCAATGGTCCGCGGTTTATCCCCACGGGCAACGCTATTGTCGAGAAACTCGTAATAGACAATTTTGTCCTTGCGCAATGCCCAGGTAAAAAACAGCGCAGGGATACCCTTGAAGGCTTCGACATTGTGATCGAGCAAATCGTCGACAGCCTTAAAGCGGCCAACCTGGAGGCCGCGAATCCAGGCACGCTCAACCGTTGCCTCCGGGGGCGTTACCATAAACGTCAGGTAGACTGTATGACCAAAGCGAGTCAGTAAATTACTGCCCTCCTCGGTGTCTTTACCCGGGGCAAAACTGTCAAATCGAAAGCGATCGATAAGCAGGTGAGAAATCCGTCCCTGCCCGGCTTTTTGCGCGATGTAACGATCGAGTTTTTGATCGACGATCGGAATTTCATCGCCAACAAGGGTACCGGCATATTTATAGGCCTCGCCCAGGGCGTCATAGTCGAGTAGAAATTTTCGCCAGATATCGGGGCTTATCAGCGCGAAGTCATGCCAGTTAATACCCAGTTTTTCGGTAAGCTTTTTCTGTAATGGACGCATTGTGCTCTTGCCCGATGCCGAAGCGCCCTTGACGTTGATGACGATGGGTTCGGCCTGGGCTGGTAGAAGCGGAAATCCCTCGCGAGCCGCTGACTGCGCAACCATTGGTGCAATCGCCTCACCGATTATTTCACTGCCATAGTTGTTGCAAACCAGCCCCGTAACAAGTGTCGTCAACAGGGCCTTATCCCCTCTTAAGCGACCATGTTTGGCCACTATTGCGCGCGCGATCCTGGCAAGTTCACCAAATATCGCTGCTGCTAATCGATCTTCAGATGAATTTGCCTTTTCATTCCAGCTGGCAATGATTCGCTGCTCGCGTTGTTCGGGGGATTCTGTCGCCACCGGCACCTTCTTTTTGGCACCGGATCCAAGCAATCGTGACAGGCTAAACCCCTTGCCCCGTTTTTCAGCGGGTGCTGATTGAATGAAAATACTGGTACTTAGCTCCTGGTCGATAATGGATCGCGCCTGCTGCGCCAATGCCAGGTGAAGATCACAGATTTCAGTCATTTCGGGTTCGATATATGCAGATAATATTCGACCGACCACGTTTCTGAAATTAATACCAAGATCTTCATAGCGGGTTCCGTCAGAGACGAAAATATCGGCAGAAACACGCACCAGTAATTCATGTATCACCAGCCTTTCGGGCCGGAAAAATACAAGTTGTTGGATAGCAAGACCGGTAAAATCACTGAGTTCGGTGGCGGTTTCGATACTGGAGAATACGTTCTCTGGTTGAAACATGCTTGAAAGCGGCAGGTACTCTGACGGCAAGCTTGATTTTATACCGGGATGCCAGGCACCGTTGCCCTGATTCCCTGGTTGCTTTGCGCTCATCGGTCGCAACCCCGCCTGTCCCGGTTAACAGTCCTCGTTCTGTTATCGCAGAGCACTTGACTATCCCACATCGGTATAATCCTGACGTTCACCAATCCAGTTGCGCAACAGTTCGGTTCGTACCTCGGCGTTTTCGGGCAGTTGCATCAATTTTGCCAGCACTTCAACCTGCGGGAACCATTTCTGATCGCGCATCAGGTCGGCTATTTTGAAACTCATTTCACCGGTTTGGCGAGTTCCCAGCACCTCTCCCGCGCCGCGAAGTTCAAGGTCTTTTTCAGCGATCGCAAATCCATCCTGGGTGCCGCGTATGATTTCAAGACGCGTTCGCGCCAGCTCTGAAAGGCCGCTTCTAACCAGCAGGATACAGAAGCTTTCGCGCAACCCCCGCCCGACCCGTCCACGCAACTGGTGAATTTGCGCCAGGCCCAGGCGTTCCGGGTTTTCGATAATCATGATGCTGGCATTGGGCACATCAACGCCAACCTCTATTACCGTGGTCGCGACCAGTATATTGATATCCCCATTTTTAAACCCGTTGATCGTGGCTTCTTTTTCAGCAGGTTTCATACGCCCGTGCACCAGCCCGATCGACAGTTGAGGTAGCTGTTGGCGAAGGGTTTCGTAGGTTATCTCCGCCGCCTCGCATTGCAGCGCGTCCGATTCTTCGACCAGGGTGCAAACCCAGTAAACCTGGCCACCCTCGGCACAGGAACCGGCAACCCTTTTAATCAGGCTTTCACGCTGTTGCTCTGAGATAATCGAAGTGGTTACCGGTTTACGTCCAGGCGGTAATTCATCGATCTGCGAGTAATCGAGATCGGCGTATATTGACATCGCCATGGTGCGCGGTATCGGTGTCGCGGTCATGATCAACTGATGTGCCATTTCGTCACCGCGGGTCTTGCGCTGCAACGCGAGCCGCTGATCGACACCAAAGCGATGTTGTTCGTCGAAGATAATGAATCCGAGGCGATTAAACTCCACACTGGCCTGGAACAGGGCATGCGTTCCGACCACGACCTGCGCTTCCCCGGAAGCGATTAAGGCCAGCTTCTGTTGCCGCTTTTTACCCTTGTCAGCGCCGAGCAGGTTTAGCACTTTCAGGCCTAAGGGCGCCAGCCAGTGGTCAAAATTCTGAAAGTGTTGCTCGGCGAGAATTTCGGTAGGTGCCATCAATACGGCCTGGTAACCCGATTCAACAACCGGTAAACAGGCGAGCGCCGCAACCACGGTTTTACCCGAGCCGACATCACCCTGCACCAGCCGAATCATCGGTTTGCCGGCGCCAAAATCCTGCATCAGTTCACCCAGCACACGTTGCTGCGCACCCGTTAACTCGAACGACAACGCCTGTTTCAAGCGTTGCTGCAGCTTTTCATCTGGCTGGATTGCAGGTGTTTTCCTGCTACGAATCTGTCGGCGTCGCTCGAGTAAGGCCAGGCGATGCGCTGCAAGTTCTTCGACGATAAAACGGTTTTGTGCGGGATGATTATGCTGCGCGATCAACTCGCTATCGCTTTGGTTTTCGGGACAATGCAAATCGATCATTGCCGAGGTGAAGCCCGGAAAATTGTTCTTGTCCAGCCAGGCCTGGGGTAACGTTTCAGCAATACCTTCCGACTTAAGCTTCTCGATTGCCTGCTGCAGGATGCGCTTAATCGATATCTGGTGCAGCCCTTCGGTGGTCGGATAAATTGGGGTCAGAGTCTGTGATAATGGTGAAGGATTTTCAACGTCGATGACCTCGGTTTCCGGATGAATCATTTCCAGCTCACCCTGGGCCGATCGGACTTCACCGAAACAGCGTAACCAGTTGCCTTTTTCGAACTGCTTCTGTTGATTAGCGCTGAAATAGAAAAAACGAACCGTTATCACCCCGGTCGTGTCCGCGAGCCTGGCAGCCAGCACGCGCCGTGATCGACCCTGGCGTCGAAAATGCACACTGGCGTGTAAAACCTCTGCTTCGATTTGACTGCGCCGTCCCGGTTGCAAAGAACCGATTGGTGAGACAAAGGTGCGATCTTCGTAGCGCAGTGGCAAATGAAACAGCAGGTCACGCTGGGTCTTTACACCCAGTTTGTGCAGCTTTTCCGCTACTTTGGGACCAACACCTTTAAGATACCGTAATCCTTGAGCTGACCAATGCTCCATTCGTTTATTGGTGGTCGATCTACGTAGGAATGATGAATACAGCGAGGCGTGAAGCGGTTAGTCGCGCGACGCGCCTTGCAGGCAAGGGCCGAGCCCTTGCCAAAAGGCGCAACAAAGCGAATGACTGCTTCACGCCTCGCCCGAAGGGAGTGCCCCAGATGACCCGGCACTGCGTTGCAGCCCTTGAAAAGGGCATGCCATTTCCTGCGGGCTGCGTCGGGATGCCGCACCACTTGTTCCAAGTCATCTGGGGCACTCTGTACTCCTCATTCCTACGTAGATCGACCACTAGTCGATAACCAGCACCGCGTCCATCTCGACGCCGACCGCCTTGGGTAACGCGGCAACACCTATCGCGGCACGGGCGGGGTAAGGCTGCTGGAAATATTGCGCCATGATTTCGTTGACGGTTGGAAAGTTGCCCAGGTCGGTCAGGAATATGTTCAACTTGACCACGTCGGCAAGACTGCCACCCGAGGCATTGGCAACCGCCTGCAGGTTGTCGAAGACACGGGTGATTTCGGCTTCGATACCGCCACTAACAACTTCCATACTCGCTGGATCAAGTGGTATCTGACCCGAAATATACACCGTACTATCAACCTTGACCGCCTGTGAGTAGGTGCCAATTGCCTGGGGTGCGTCGTCGGTTTGAATGATGGTTTTGGACATGCTATGCCTCCAGCTCAGTTGTTTGGATTATGCGGGTATTAACCGCGCTGGCAATCACTATCTACGCCAGATGCGATTAACAACCACTAAGCTGCGCAGTTTTTTCATGATACGCGCCAGGTGGATACGGTCTTTAACGGTAATCACGAACTCGATGGTCGAAATGCGGCCATCTTTTTCGGTTACGTTGACATGCTCGATGTTGGATGACATGTTGGAGATCGTCGTCGCCAAGGTTGCCAGTACACCACGCTGATTCGCAACCTGCACCCGCATATTGGCGAGATACTCGCCTTCAACATGTTCCGACCACTGCACTGACAGTTGCCTGTCACCCTTGTTGAGTTCGGTCATGTTGGGGCAACTGCGCTGATGGATTACGATGCCTTTGCCCGATGACATGAAGCCGGCGATCGCATCCCCCGGCACGGGTCGACAACACTTGGCAAAGGAAATAACCATGCCCTCGGTACCCTTGATCGCAAGCGGCCGGCCCCGGTCATCGAAGGCGGTGGTATCTTCCTCGATGTCATACATCGCCTTCGCGACCAGGCTTGAATTGCGATTACCCAATCCGATTTCGGCCAATAATTCCTTCTGGTCAGACATGTGATATTGCTCAAGCACCTTTTTAAACCTGGCCTTTGGAATCGCTACTTCGCGCCCCTTGATCAGGCTGACCGACTGCTGCAACAAGCGCTGCCCGAGCGAAATCGCCTCGATCTTCTGCAGCGACTTCAGAAAATGCCGAATATTGGTGCGTGCCTTGGCCGTAGAGACGAAATCAAGCCAGCTCGGATGCGGGCGACTGGCCTGCGAGGTAATAATCTCGACAGTCTGGCCATTGTATAATTTACTGCTTAACGGTGACATTTGATGGTCAATTCGCGCTGCAACGCAGGTATTACCCACATCGGTATGCACCGCGTAGGCAAAATCAACAACGGTCGCGCCCCGTGGTAACTTCTTGATCGCGCCCTTGGGGGTGAATACGTAAACTTCATCGGGAAACAGATCGACCTTGACGCTTTCCAGGAACTCCTGCGAGCTACCCGATTTCTGCTGCATCTCGAGCAGGCTTTTCAACCATTCGAGCGCGCGGCCCTGGGTATTGGTGGCGTCGCTTTCACCTTCCTTGTAAATCCAGTGCGCGGCAATCCCGGACTCGGCAAAGTGGTCCATCTCGACGGTCCGAATCTGCACCTCGACGGCAACCCCGTGGGGTCCAAACAGGCTGCTGTGCAACGATTGGTAGCCGTTCGTTTTCGGAATCGCGAGGTAATCCTTGAACTTTCCCGGTAGCGGCTTGTAGAGGTTGTGCATAACGCCGAGCACGCGGTAACAGTCATCCACCGATTCGGTCATGATACGAACCCCGAAGACGTCGGTGAGCTCTTTGAAGCTAAGCTTCTTCTCCTTCATCTTGCGATAGATGCTGTGGATATTCTTCTGACGATACTTGACGGTGGCATTGATATTCGATTCTTTGAGCCGTTGGCGAATAGCGGCCTCGATGGTGTTGAATATTTCCTTGCGATAGCCAACCACTTCCTTGCAGGCACTTTCCAGCGCCCGGTAACGCATCGGGTATGCCGCCTTGATCGACAGGTCGAGCAATTCATGGCGCATCTTGAAAATGCCGAGCCGGTTTGCAATCGGTGCGTAGATGTCCATGGTTTCGAAGGCAATCCGACGACGCTTATCGGGGCGCATCGCATCCAGCGTACGCATATTGTGCAGACGGTCGGCGAGCTTGATAATAATGACGCGAATGTCCTTGACCATCGCCAGCATCATCTTGCGAAAATTTTCCGCCTGTGCCTCCGCCTTGTTGCGGAAGTCCATCTGCGCCAGCTTACTGACTCCATCGACCAGTTCAGCAACTTCATCGCCAAACTGGTCAGCCAGGTTTTCTTTCAGTGTGGGCGTGTCCTCGATGACGTCATGCAGTATCGCCGCGATGATACTTTTACTGTCCATGCGCATTTCGGCGAGAATGCGCGCCACCGCAACCGGGTGACTGATGTAGGGCTCACCTGATACCCGCCTCTGCCCCTCGTGTGCGGCCGCACCGACCAGGTAAGCACTATAAATTTCCTCGACCTGGCCGGGCTCGAGGTAGGTTTCGAGTTCGGTACAAAGCTCGGAAATTCGGGTTTCGGAATCGCTGGCGGTAATATCCCCGGCGACAACTTCGAACAGATTGGCGTAATTCGCCCCCATCAGTGTTCTATCTATACCTAAGTAACTAATGATAATGGGGTTTTATAACACATTTGCAAGGCGTAAGCCCGCGCCGTGCACGCCGCTAGCCCGGCCTGCTAATGAAAATTAAAGTGAATAAAAAGAAACGCTTACTCGGTTTCTTGGTTGATCAGGCTGGCCTGCGCGATTTGTCGAATCAGGTCGTCATCGGTAGATATCTTTTCGATTTCTGCCTTGGCTTCCATTTCGTCCATCGAGCTCGCGTTAATCAGGTTTTCAGCGATTTCACGCAATGCGATGACCGTAGGCTTGTCGTTTTCAGCTGGCACCAGGGGATCGGCACCTTGAGAAATTTGACGCGCGCGCCGCGACGCCAGCAATACCAGGTCAAAACGATTTTCTACGTGCTCGAGGCAGTCTTCAACGGTGATTCGCGCCATGCGGTTAACTCTCGGATCAAAAAGGCCGGCAATAATAGCTAAAAAAGCACCAAATCTAAAGCCTTAATCGCGAAAAAACACTATTCCATTTCAGCGGGGATTGAATCCACAAGTGCCCTGTTCTTGAGCTTTTGTCGTGCCAGTGTCAGGCCCTGGGTATGAATGATCGCATCGAGATCGAATAATGCCTGTTCGAAAGCATCGTTAATCACCAGGTACTCGGCATCATGGTAGTGCGACATTTCGCGATCGGCGTCGCGCATGCGTCGCGCAATCGTGGTCTCGTCATCGGTTCCGCGGTCGCGCAGGCGTCGTTCGAGTTCCTCGCGCGACGGCGGCAGGATAAATATGCTGACGGTTTCCGGCATCTTGGCCTTGACCTGGCGCGCTCCCTGCCAGTCGATTTCGAGGATAACGTGCTTGCCGCTGGCCAGCAGCGCATCGACCGAGGCCCGTGCGGTACCGTAGCAATTATCGAAAACCTGCGCATGTTCGAGAAACTCATCGTTCGCGGTCATTTCGTCAAATACTTCCTGCGATACGAAGTGATAGGCCTTGCCATCCACTTCACCCGGGCGTATCGCCCGTGTCGAATGCGACACGCACACCGTGACGGACTCGGCGCGCTTTTCCAGTAGCGCTTTTACGAGGCTGGTCTTGCCGGCACCCGAGGGTGCCGAAATGGTAAACAGGCAGGCAGTGTTCAATGAAAGATCCGGGCTTGGTCCGCTCCAGGTTGCGGCGTCCTATTGTAATGACAGACGAACTATAGACCAATACACTGTCCGCACTAAAGTTTAAAATCACTAAATGTTAAGCGAAGATTACTTGCAGCGTTTTGCCGGCCTGGCACGTGTGTTTGGCGAAGCCGCGCTAGAGCCACTGCAGCAAGCGCATTTTTGTATCGTCGGTATCGGCGGGGTTGGTTCCTGGGCTGCCGAAGCTTGCGCTCGCTCGGGTGTTGGAAGTATCACGCTGATCGACCACGATGACATCGATATCAGCAATAGCAATCGACAGCTGCACACCCTGGCCGACAGCATCGGGCGCTCCAAGGTCGAGGTGTTGCGTGAACGCATTCTGGCGATTAACCCGGAATGCCACTGCATCGCCATCGATGACCTGGTGACCCGGGGTAACATTGAAAAATTCAACTTCGCGCAATTCGATTATGTCATCGACGCCATCGACCATGTCAGCCACAAGCTGAGCCTGATGCATCATTGTCGCCGCAACAAGATCCGTTGCGTCTCCACTGGTGGTGCCGGTGGCCTGATCGATCCGACCCAGATCGTGGTCATGGATTTAACTCTGAGCTTCAACGACCCCCTGCTTGCGAAAGTACGCTCGACCTTGCGCCAGCAGCTCGAATACAGCCGCAACCCGAAGCGACGTTACGCGATGGATTGCGTATTTTCCACCGAACAGCCTCTCTACCCGGCAGCAAACGGTGAGGTCAGTTACGAAAAGCCCGAGATACCCGAGCGTACCACGCTGGACTGCGCCACCGGGGTTGGCTCTTTCGTCGGCGTCACCGCCTGCTTCGGCTTCACCGCGGCCGCGCACGCGATCAGGAAACACCTCAAATCACAAATTGATGTGTCATTTCCGCGCAAGTCTTAATCCTGATAACACTCTTCTTACCTGCAAGCTAGCGGAGGACCCACACAAAAGGCGCTCCCAACCGGCGCACGCGCCGGTTGGTTCATCCATGGAATCGCTTGAAGCCCGATGCGTCGGACCGCGGCATCCATGCCTCACTACACTTTTGTGTGGGTCCTCCGCTAGCTTGCGACCTGACGTTAGTTAATAATCCAGCGTACCGGTTTCGGTTGGGTAAGTTGTCCTACAACTCGATCGCGCCGAGATTCAGGTCATGCTCACGCGCGCACTGTTTGGCAATGTCGTAACCGGCATCGGCATGCCGCATGACCCCGCTGGCGGGATCATTCCACAGCACACGCTTGATGCGTTTCTCGGCAGCATCGGTACCGTCGCAACAGATCACCAGCCCCGCATGTTGCGCATAGCCCATACCGACGCCACCGCCGTGATGAAACGAAACCCAGGTCGCCCCACCCGAAGTGCTCAACAACAGGTTTAGCAGCGCCCAGTCAGAAACCGCGTCGGAGCCGTCCAGCATCGCCTCGGTTTCACGGTTCGGACTTGCCACCGAGCCCGAATCGAGATGATCGCGGCCGATAACAACCGGGGCTTTCAGCTCACCGGATTTGACCATGTCGTTAAACGCAACACCAAGGCGATCACGATCACCTAGCCCGACCCAGCAGATACGCGCCGGCAAACCCTGGAAACTGATACGGCTCTGTGCCATGTCGAGCCAGTTGTGCAGGTGCGGATCGTCCGGGATCAGTTCCTTAACCCTGGCATCGGTCTTGTAGATATCTTCCGGATCACCGGAAAGTGCGACCCAGCGAAATGGGCCGATCCCCCGGCAAAACAGGGGCCGTATGTAGGCCGGCACAAAACCGGGAAAATCAAACGCATTTTTAATGCCCTGGTCAAAAGCTTCCTGGCGGATATTGTTACCGTAGTCAACCGTTGCGATGCCCTGGTGGTGAAAATCGAGCATTGCCTGCACGTGGACCGCCATCGATTTACGCGCTTCTGCAGCGACCAGCTCAGGGTCGGTATTACGCTTCAGCGTCCACTGCTCCATGGTCCAACCGATTGGCAGGTAACCGTTAACCGGATCATGTGCCGAGGTCTGGTCGGTCACGATATCGGGTTTGACACCGCGCTTCACCAGCTCGGGCAGAATTTCCCCGCCGTTGCCGAGTAAGCCCACCGATAGGGCCTCGCCCCTGGCGCAGGCGTCGTCGATCAGCTGCAGTGCCTCGTCGAGAGAGTTGGCCTTTTTATCGAGATATTTCGTGCGCAAACGAAAATCAATACGCGCCTCCTCACACTCGATACACAGTATGCTGTAACCGGCCATGGTGGCGGCAAGCGGTTGCGCTCCACCCATGCCACCGAGACCCGATGTCAGGATCCATTTGCCCTGGGTGTCGCCGTCGAAATGCTGGCGACCGGCCTCGACGAAAGTTTCATAGGTTCCCTGAACGATCCCCTGGCTGCCGATATAGATCCACGAACCCGCGGTCATCTGACCGAACATCATCAGGCCCTTGCGATCGAGTTCATTGAAATGTTCCCAGTTGGCCCAGTGCGGGACCAGGTTGGAGTTCGCGATTAACACGCGCGGCGCGTCGATATGTGTCTTGAATACACCGACCGGCTTACCCGACTGTATCAGCAGGCTTTCATCGTCATTGAGTTCGCGCAGGCACTCGAGAATTTTGTCGTAGCACTCCCAGTTACGAGCAGCGCGACCGATGCCACCGTAAACGATTAATTGCTCGGGTTTCTCCGCGACTTCCGGATCTAGATTATTCTGAATCATGCGGTAAGGCGCTTCGGTGAGCCAGCTCTTGCAGCTCAGTTCGCTACCACGCGGCGCGCGAATTTTACGGCTGTTGTCAGTTCGATCTAAAGGCATTTCAGTATCCTCATGCAAGGCTGCTAACGCAGCTGGTATTCATTAGTGGCATAGCGCGCACCGAGTTCGTGGCGGTTGCCCGGGTAGGTTAGGGTCACGTAGGTCACAACCTGATCGTCGCTCCAGGTGCGCCGGGTCAGTTGCAGGCAGGGCTCCCCGTCCTCCATCGCCAATAGTTCACGCTGTGCCCGGTCGGGCATCACCGCGCGTACCCGATGCTCCATTTCGTCGGGTTTGAATTGCTGCAACAAATAGGCGGTAGCGGTAACGCCGCTAAAGTCCTGGCCGATGAATTCGGGCATCGCTAACGGGTTCACATAGCGTGATTCGAGCTGAATCGGCAAGCCATCCTGGAGGTGCACGGCGCGCAGGTAATAGACCTGGCTACCCTCGGGCAGCTCTAACTGTGCAGCGATTTGCGGCGACGCGGCGACCGTATCGAGACTGAGCACCTGCGAACTGTGGTGCTTACCATCCTGCTCAATTTCGAGCGCTATATCCTGTAACTCGATCAGGCTCGCGTGTCGGGGGGCTTCCGCGACAAACGAACCCAGCCCGTGTACGCGCTTGATCAGGCCCTGCTGGGTAAGT
Source organism: Gammaproteobacteria bacterium (assembly GCA_029862125.1). GTDB lineage: Bacteria > Pseudomonadota > Gammaproteobacteria. The sequence continues at coordinate 35,321 of JAOTXY010000019.1, forward strand.
TCACGCAGAGCCCGGTTAATTGTCATCCGGCTCACGTCGAGGGCGACCACAAGATCGTTTTCGGAAGGCAATTTCTGGCCCGCAATCCAGTCACCGCTTTCGATACGCCGCTGAATGGTTTTCTTGATCTGCTGATAAATCGGCTCGGGCGCAGCCTTGCTGATATCGTCGAAACTGTCGAGAATCGCGTTCATGTCGTCACCCGTCGCTTCGCCCGCGCCACTTGCCACCCTGCATTACCGCACGGCAGGGATTCATGCCGACGCGATAACTCAGCAGTGACGGACGCTCTACATCCCAGATCACGATATCAGCCTGCTTACCAGTTTCGAGTGAGCCGATCTCCTGCGCCATACCGAGCGCGCGGGCAGCATTCAGGGTTACTCCGCGCAAGGCTTCTGCCGGAGTCAGGTGAAACAAGGTGCAGGCCATGTTCATAATCAGCAATAACGAGTGCACCGGAGAACTGCCCGGGTTGGCATCGCTGGCCAGCGCGATCGGAACGCCTTGCTCGCGCATCGCGGTGATCGGGGGCAGCTGTTGTTCACGTAAAAAATAGAATGCGCCCGGCAACAGAACCGCGACGCTGTTTGCCTGTGCGAGTCGTGCAACATCGTCACTGTTTAAATACTCGAGATGATCGACCGAGAGCGCACCGTGAGCGGCGGCCATGACGGCACCGCCCAGGTCGCTGAGCTGTTCAACATGCGCCTTAACCGGTAATCCCAGTTCCTGTGCCCGTGCCAGCACGCGCTCACCCTGCGCAACACTGAACGCGATTGATTCGATGAACACATCGACAGCATCGACCAGGCCTTCGGCATGGGCCCGCGGCAGCATTTCGTCACACACCAGCGAGATATAATCGTCACTGCGGCCTTCAAATTCGGGGGGTAGCGCGTGCGCCCCGAGAAAAGTCTTCTGGATACGCAATCCCAGCTCGGTTTCGAGCTGCCCTGCAACACGCAGCATTTTGATTTCATTGTCACCGTCGAGGCCATAGCCCGATTTAATTTCGAGGGTGGTGACACCCTCATCCATCAACTGCTTTAATCTTGGTAAAGCCTGCTCAAATAGTTCTTCGGTGCTGGCATCACGCGTTGCATTGACGGTCGAGGCGATTCCGCCACCGGAGGATGCGATTTCGGCATAACTCGCACCTTCGAGACGGCGTTCGAATTCATCGGCACGATCGCCGCCGTAAACCAGGTGGGTGTGACAATCGATCAACCCCGGGGTCAGCAAGCGCTGCTGGCAGTCGACAATTTCGGCATCGGGCGCGGTTGGGCGCTCTGCCATCGGTCCCAGCCAGGCAATCTGGTCGTCTTCGACCAGTAGCGAGTAGTCGTCACGCAGGCCATAACCGGTATCACCGTCGATACAGGCGAGGGTTGCATTGGTAAACAAGGTTTGAGACATTAACGTTATCGTGCGCTATACTTGTATATACAAGTATGTTACGCTGAATTTTGAACTTTTGCAAGGCAGGTTCACATATGACAGGCAAGATCTGGGCAAACTCGGCGCTGCTGGAGAGCGGCTGGGCTGACTCGGTCGAAATCAAGATTGACGCGACGGGAAATATCGCAACGATATCTCCCGACCTGCCCTATACGGATGGCGACCGGGTTGAAGTATTGATCCCGGCTATTCCGAATGTACATTCGCATGCGCATCAACGTGCCATGGCAGGACTGGGGGAACGTGCGGGCGACACCCGGGACAGCTTCTGGACCTGGCGCAAGGTGATGTATCACTACCTGGAGCGCATCCAGCCGGATAACCTGTTTCATATCGCGGCACAACTTTACCTGGAGATGCTCAAAGCCGGCTACAGCTGCGTCGGTGAATTCCAGTACCTGCACCATGATCTGAACGGCCAGGCATACGACAATCCTGCCGAAATGAGTTTGCAGTGCCTGCAGGCGGCAACACAGGTTGGTATCGGTTTTACCGCATTACCGGTGCTCTATCGATACGGCGGCTTTAACAGCGCCGTGGCGCTCGACGGCCAGAAGCGATTTCTCAACGATGCCGATGGTTTTATCGAGATTGTCAAAAGCTTGCAATCAACTACCACTAACGATGCCAATTGCTCGGTTGGTATCGCGCCACATTCGCTACGTGCGATTAACCGGGAGCTGTTAGCCGAAGTTATTGCCTCACTCGAGAATCTTGCTGCGATACACGTGCACGTGGCCGAACAGGCCAGAGAAGTTGATGACTGCCTGGACTGGTCCGGGAAGCGTCCGGTCGAATGGTTGTTTGAAAATTTTGCTGTCGACCGGAAATGGTGTCTAATCCATGCCACCCATATTAATGATCAGGAAACAGCAGCTATGGCAGGCAGCGGTTGCGTCGCCGGCCTGTGCCCGACCACCGAAGCCAATCTAGGTGACGGCTTTTTCAATGCGCGCGAATATTTTGCGCAGCGAGGTTGTTGGGCCATCGGTTCCGACAGTCACATATCGATTGATCCGGTAGAAGAGTTGCGTTGGCTGGAGTACGGTATGCGTTTGCAAACCCATGGTCGTAACGTTCTGGTATCTGACGCTAACGCAAACACCGGGCGCAACCTGCTCGATGGTGCGCTAGCCGGTGGCGCCCAGGCCTGCGGACGTAACATCGGCAGTATCGCCGAAGGTTACCGGGCTGATTTCGTGGTACTGGATGACGAGCACCCTCGTCTGTACGGACGCAGCAGGGACGACTTGATCGATAGCTGGATTTTTTCCGGTAATTCGAACCTGGTACGCGATGTTTATATCGGCGGTAACAAGGTTATCGACAATGGTCATCACGTCGATGAAGGTACCATAGCGCGTAATTATCGAAACACTCTGGACCAGTTGGCCAACTAGAGAGGACTGCATTGAGCAAGGCACTGACACTGACTCCTGGTAAAGCGCGCATTGCGGATTTGCGCCGCATCTACCGCAGTGACATACCGGTGCGCCTCGACGATGCCTGCAAATCCCGGGTCGATGCGGCTGCTAAAATTGTTGCCGACGCTGCCCGTGGGGACAAACCAGTTTATGGTATCAACACCGGTTTCGGCAAACTCGCGAGCACGCATATCGCGTCTGCAAAAACCGAACGATTACAGCGCAACCTGGTATTGTCGCACTGCTGTGGGGTTGGCGAGCCGTTACCGCGAGAGGTTGTGCGCCTGATCATAGCGATGAAAATGATATCGCTGGGCCGCGGGGCTTCGGGCGTCCGTTGGGACCTGATCCTGCGCCTGCAGACTTTTCTGCAACTCGACATAATTCCGGTAATTCCAGGGCAAGGATCGGTCGGTGCTTCGGGGGACCTGGCCCCGCTTGCGCACCTGGCAGCAGTGGTAATTGGTGAAGGTTTCGTGGTTTACCAGGAAAAAACCATGCCGGCTGCCGACGCGCTTAAAGCGGTAAAACTGGAACCACTAAAGCTGGGACCTAAAGAAGGTCTTGGCATGATCAATGGTACCCAGGTATCGACCGCGCTCGCACTCGCGGGCCTGTTCGACGCCTGGAGTCTTGCGCAAACTGCGTTGATCTCGGGCGCGCTCTCGACCGATGCGTTGATGAATTCACCCGCTCCTTTTCGACCGGAAATCCATGAGCTCAGAGGTCTACAGGGGCAGATCGATGTCGCCCATTGCCTGCGTGCTTTGCTCGAGGGATCCAAGATCAGGGAATCTCACCGCGATGATGACGAACGCGTGCAGGATCCCTATAGCATTCGCTGTCAGCCACAGGTAATGGGCGCCTGCCTCGATCAGTTTCGGCATGTTGCGCAGATGCTCGAGATCGAAGCGAATGCGGTAACCGACAATCCGATAGTGGTGGTCGAAGACGAGTCGATTCTGTCCGGAGGTAATTTTCATGCCGAACCGGTGGCTTTCGGCGCCGATCAATGCGCACTCGCGATTGCCGAGATCGGTTCGATCACCGAGCGCCGCATCGCGATTACCGTGGACCCGGCGCAAAACTTTGGCCTGCCCGCGTTTCTTTCGCCCGATCCTGGACTCAATTCGGGGTTCATGATCGCCGAAGTCACCTCGGCCGCGTTAATGGCCGAAAACAAGCAGCGCGCCATGCCCTGCTCGCTGGATTCAACCCCGACCAGCGCCAACCAGGAAGATCATGTTTCCATGGCTTGTCATGGCGCGCGTCGGCTCGCTGAAATGAACCACAACCTGGCCTATATCATTGCGATCGAGCTGCTGGTCGGCGTCCAGGGCGTGGAATTTCGGGCGCCAATCGAAACCAGTGCGCGTCTGCGCCAGGTGATGAAAAAAGTTCGCGCTCACGTGGCAGCGCTTGAAGAAGATCGCTACCTGGCCGATGACATCGCTGAAATTAAGCAAATGGTTATGGATAGAAGCATCATTGCTTCTCTGGGTGAAATCGGCTTACTCCCTCAGCTCGATCCATGAAGCCTGGTATCAAGACGGGCGACGGCCCGTTACTACTGGCTCAGCCCCACGGCGGTACCGTAATCCCCGATTCAATCCTGGCCCGACTTAATCACCATGGCGAGGCCAGGGCCGATACCGATTGGCACATCGGCCGCCTCTATGCAAATTTGCTCAGCGATACCACCATCGTCAGCACTTCGATACATCGTTACGTCATCGATGCGAATCGCGACCCCACCGACGAGTCACTATACCCCGGGCAAAACACGACCAGCCTGTGCCCGACCACGACTTTTGACGGCGACGAAATATATCTCGAAGGACAGGCGCCTTCGCGGGACGAGATAAATCAACGCCAGCAGCTATATCACCAGCCTTATCACGACGCGCTTCGTGAACAACTCGAGCGAATACACCAAAGGTTCGGCTATGCAATACTTTACGACTGCCATTCAATTCGCTCACTCGTACCCTATTTATTCGAGGGGCAATTGCCCGACCTTAATATCGGTACCAACAACGGCAGTAGCTGTGGCGCAGTGATCGAATCCGCGGTTCGCAGCGCCTGTACTCGAGCCCCGGAATATCGCACCGTGGTGAATGGCCGCTTCAAGGGGGGCTGGACCACGCGGCATTACGGTGAACCCGGGCGCGGATTTCATGCCATCCAGATGGAGCTGGCACAATGTAATTACATGGTCGAGGCGCCGCCGTGGCATTATGTCGATGACAAGGCTGACAAACTTCGTGTTATTCTTGGTGATATCCTGAAAACCCTGGCCAAAATCCTGGAATAAATCCCTCCATCCATGCTGCAGATCACCAAAGACCCAATCGGCAGGGGAAAAGAACGAGCCTGCTATGTTCACCCTGACGACCCGCGCAAGGCAATCAAGATTTCAACCGGTGAAGTCAGTACGCATTCGCGGCGCGAGATCAAGTTTTATCACGGGTTAAAAAAGCGTGGTGGCGTGGATGAAAAACATATCCCGAAGTTTTACGGCCTCTGCGAGACCAATCTCGGGCAGGGTATCGTTGTCGACCTGATTCGCAACTACGATGGTGAGGTTTCCAGACCACTGAACTGGTATCTCGCCCAGGGTTGTCTGATCGAGGAATTTGAGCCCTACCTGGATGAACTGAAACACTCGTTTCTACAAAACCTGATCATATTCAATCATGACATGACCATTGGTAACCTGCTGGTACAGAAATTTTCGACGCGTAAGACGCGACTGGTTGCAATCGATGGCCTCGGCGATGTGACCGCACTCAACTGGCTGGATTTCTTTCCCTTCCTGGTGCAACGCAAAATACGGCGCCGCTGGGCTCGCTTTATGGCCCGCGTCTATCGCACCCGCGAGGTTCGCCTGCAACGTGAAGCAATGGATACCGAGTCAGCGTCAGGCAATCAGCCATAAGACCTGGGTTAAATCTGGCATTACCTGAAAAACATTGAAATGAACTCGCTATTTCATCCCAGCCTTTATCAATTTGACCAGGCACAACCGTCGTACTGGGAGGCGACCGCGGGTAGTTCGAAATTAAAAAGCGAAACTCTTTCGGGAGCGCATAGTTGCGATGTCGCGATCATCGGCGGCGGCTATACCGGGCTTTCTGCGGCATTGCACCTGGCGCGCGATTTCAGCGTCGATGTATGCCTGCTCGAGGCTGGACACATTGGCTGGGGCGCTTCGGGACGCAATGGTGGCTTTTGTACCATGGGTGGCACCAAGGTCTCATTGAAGTCCCAATTGAAGAGGTTCGGCGTCGAGCAAACCCGCAGCTTCCATCAAAGCCAGGCAGAAGCGGTAAACCTCGTGCGTGCGCTAGGCGAGGATGAAAATATTGACTACCTGCCCCAGGGTGACTGCGAGTTCATCGTTGCTGACAGCCTCGCCCATTTCGTCGACCTGCAGAAACAGGCAGAACTCGAGCAGACGCTGCTAGGCCTCGACGTCACCGTCCATAGCCAGAACGAGTTTCGCGAGATCGGCTACGACTCACCGCATCAACACGGCGCGATAGCGCTCAGGCCTTCGTTTGCACTTCACCCGTTACGCTATGCCCGTGGGCTTGCTGCTGCTGCAGAACGCAGGGGTGCTCGAATCCATGCGCACAGCGAGGTCGTGCACTGGCACAAGCAGGGGGACGGTAGCCATCTACTCGAAACCGCTAGCGGCAGCCTGCACGCCAAACAGGTTATTCTGACCGGTAACGGTTTCATGCCCGAGCACTTGCATCGCGGTGTTCAAGGCAGACCTTTACCCGTGCAAAGCGCCATCGTCGTCACCCGCCCGATGAGCGAGCCCGAGTTACAGCAAAAGGGCTGGCATACCGAAAATCCGGCGATTAACTCGAAGCACATGTTTTTCTACTATCGCCTGCTGAGCGATAGACGCTTCATGCTCGGTGGTCGTGCCAATCACATCGGTGACCCGGCGGGAGCAGAGCAAACTTTCCGTGAACTCAAGCAATCGATTGCGCGCATGTGGCCTCAATTTGCCGATATCGAGTACACCCATCAATGGCGCGGACTGGTTTGCTTCGCACTGAATTTGCGGCCATCGATCGGCAGGATGCCCGAGGATAAATCAGTTTTCTTTGCTTACGGCTACCATGGCAACGGGGTCAACAGCGCTACCTGGAGCGGTCGGGAACTGGCCAGATGGATGGCGGGGAAAAATTCCGGAAACAGCGTTTTGCCAGCGCACTTACCCGCCATCATTCGCGGCAGACCGCCCAGGTTTCCACTCGCGTTTTTACGCCGCCAGTATGTACGGGCCGGTTTGGGTCTTTACAGCCTGCGCGATCGCTTCAATTTTTAAAGATCAAGATACGTGGATTTCCCCAATATCAGTTTAAGCGGCGAGCCGGGCATGGCAATTGTAGCCATCGTCGCCTTCGGCGCCGGATTGATCCGCGGATTCACCGGTTTCGGTGGGCCCGCGTTTATCCTCGCAATTCTGACCCTGTTTTTTACACCCTATAGCATAGTGTCGAAAATCCTGGTGGTGGATTTTATTGCCAGCGTCTACCTGTTCAAGGTTGTTTACCGGGAAATCGACTGGCGCGCAACCGCGTCGATGGTGATTCCAACCCTGCTATGTATGCCGCTCGGCCACTGGTTACTGATCGAACTTGATCCGCTGTGGATGAAGCGCGCAATGGCGCTGATTATTGCAACTGTGTGCGTCATGATGCTGGTAGGGTTTCGCTACCGGCATCCAATGACAACCAACTGGCTGATTTTTGTCGGCGTCTGTGCCGGTATCGTTTTTGGTGGTAGCTACATCGCGCTGGTCGCGGTCGTGTTTATCCTGCTCGGGCCTTATGACAAGCACCAGGGGCGCACCCTGATCATCTCCTGGTCGTTTTTCGCAGTGCTCGGCTTCGCCCTGATTTCTGCGCTCAGTGGCACCACCGGTGTCGATGATGTAATCGCCGCCGCGCCCGGTGCAGCAACCTATCTACTGGGCACCTGGATGGGTTCACATGGGTTTCACAAATCGAGTGAAAAAGTTTTCCGTCGTGCTGCAATCGCGGTACTTTTATGCCTTGCGATATTTAACCTGGTTATTTAGTCAAGCGCCGACATTTTAATCCCCGATCGGGTAGAATCGCGCCCCTACCCGGATTTCCACATGCAAATTGAACTCAACTCCCAGCCCCGGCCCCTGAATCATTACCCGCTGTACTGGGCGGAATGCTTTGGTACGGCCCCGTTTTTGCCGATGTCGCGAACGGAAATGGAGCAACTCGGTTGGGATAGTTGCGACATCATTGTCGTAACCGGCGATGCTTACGTCGATCATCCGAGTTTCGGCATGGCGATCATCGGGCGCCTGCTCGAAGCACAGGGGTATCGCGTCGGCATTATCGCGCAGCCTGACTGGCATTCTGCCGAACCGTTTAAAGCGCTTGGCAAGCCCAACCTGTTTTTTGGCGTGACCGCGGGCAACATGGATTCGATGATTAATCGCTATACCGCGGATCGAAAAATCCGTAGCGACGATGCTTACTCGCCGGACGATATCGGTGGCAAGCGTCCCGATCGCTGCTCGATTGTTTACGCACAACGCTGCCGCGAAGCCTTCACCGACACGCCCATTGTAATCGGCGGCATCGAAGCCTCGCTGCGCCGGATTGCGCACTACGATTACTGGCAGGACAAGGTAAGACGCTCTATCCTGGCCGACGCCAGGGCCGATATTCTGCTCTATGGCAATGCCGAGCGTGCCATCGTCGAGATTGCGCATCGCCTGGCCAACGGCGAAACAGTTGATCAAATCACCGATGTGCGCGGGACTGCATTTTTCGTCAAGGACTTGCCAGCCGACTGGACCGTGATCGATTCGACCAACGTCGATAAACCCGGGCGGGTGGAAAATCCGCAAAATCCTTACGCAATCATCGATCAATCGGTTTGCGATGCAAGCCCGGACAATGACCAGGCGCCTGCCGCCGAGGTCAAACTCGAGGGTAAGCTTGCACGCGTGCAGCAGAAACTCGAACAACGCTTTAAAACTGTGGTACGCCTGCCCTCTTTTAACGATGTCAGTCGCGACCCGGTACTTTATGCACACGCGAGTCGCGTACTCCATCTCGAAACCAATCCCGGCAATGCACGTGCACTGGTGCAAAACCAGGGTGGGCAGAAGATCTGGTTCAATCCACCACCGATTCCACTTAGCACCGAAGAAATGGATTATGTATTCGGTTTCGATTACGCGCGCCTGCCACACCCGGTTTACGGCGACGCGCGCATACCCGCTTACGAAATGATCCGCTTCTCGGTCAATATCATGCGTGGCTGTTTCGGCGGCTGTACCTTTTGCTCGATTACCGAACACGAGGGTCGCATCATCCAGAACCGCTCGCAGGAGTCGATCCTGCGTGAAATCGAAGTCATGCGAGACAAAGTCCCGGGGTTTACCGGGGTGGTATCCGATCTCGGCGGGCCGACCGCCAACATGTACCGGATCGCCTGCAAGTCAAAGGCGATCGAAACAGCCTGCCGTCGCCCCTCCTGCGTCTACCCGGGAATCTGTGAAAACCTCAATACCGATCATTCGGCCCTGATCGAACTTTACCGTGGCGCGCGCGCCATCGATGGCGTGAAAAAGGTTTTGATCAGTTCCGGGCTGCGCTATGACCTCGCCGTGGAGTCGCCGAAATACGTCGAAGAGCTGGTCACCCATCACGTCGGCGGTTATTTGAAAATTGCACCAGAGCATACCGAGCAGGGTCCACTGTCAAAGATGATGAAACCGGGAATGGGTAGCTACGATCGCTTCAAAAGGCTGTTTGAAAAATACTCCAGAAAGGCGGGCAAGGAACAGTATCTTATCCCCTACTTCATCGCCGCCCACCCCGGCACCACCGATGAAGACATGTTGAACCTTGCTCTCTGGCTCAAGCAAAACGGCTTTCGCGCGGACCAGGTACAAAATTTTTACCCCTCCCCGATGGCAACCGCAACCGCGATGTACCACAGCGGTAAGAATCCGCTAAAACGAATCCGCCGCGATAGCGAGGAAGTCAACACTGCCAAGGGAGAAAAACAACGACGCCTGCACAAGGCTTTTCTGCGCTACCATGACCCGGCCAACTGGCCCATGCTACGCTCGGCGTTAAAGGATATGGGCAGGGAGGAAATGATCGGCAACGGCAAGCATCAACTGGTCCCGACCTACCAGCCTCGCGATACCGGCAGTTACCACAGCCCGCGACGTAAAAACAGTTACCAGGCCCGATCCGGAAGAGTTAAAAAGGGAAGCCTGTTAACACAACATACCGGTTTGCCACCGCGCAAGTAGAGGCTTATTCCTTTTCGATCACGAGGGTAATCTGGCCAACCTTAAAACCCCACTTGGTCATGACTGATTCGTTTAACAACACTCGCTCCGACACCAGGTACATGCGGTCGTCGATACGCAAGTCAATCGTGCTGTCGTCATAGGGGATACGCAATACGTAATCCAGGAACAGACTGTTACCTGCCGCTATCATTTTGCCTTCCCCGATAACATCACCAGCAGTCGCAACATAACTGCCGTCTGATTGTGGTTTCAACTTCCAGACGCGGGATTGTTGTTCGCCGTCATCAAATACAAAGCTTTCGTCAAGGGTGCCGATGCCATCGACCCAGTAGGCTTTAATTTTTGCGCTGAAGTAGCGAATAACCTGCCCACCGTGATCCTTGACAATGCCATGGGCGCTGAGCTGGCCATCAAAAAATTTCTCCGGCACCAGTAGCGGTTTGTTATCGGCGTATTCATCGATCGTTATCGATGAACAGGCGTTGACGACCGTCAGGGCGAAAGCGACCAGCGTGGCTTTGAAAATCAGTTTCATAGCGCCAATTGCCGGCTATCGAAGGCCGACACCTTCCGCTCAACCGCTTTTCCAGTTAATTTCATATCGTTGACACTGCAGGCCTTGGCGGGGACATCCTGGTAGTTGTAACGGATATCGACCACGAGCCCTTCACCTTTGCCATCGCCGATATTTGAAAGCCCACGGTAACGGGTAAGACGTTTAAGTTTGGCGTCATATCCAAGTTCAATCGGCGCCACCAGCATCCGCAGGAACCAGTTATTCATTTCCAGCCTGAAGCATTGATCAGATTCGGTGTCATAGGTACAGCTGGTCGGCTTGATGCGCAGCTTAACCAGGCTTTCGCGGGCAGCAAACGGAAACTGGAAACTCTTGTTCTCGCCGGCTAACAGGCTATCCCAGTTACCCGTTACAAATGCATCGAAACCGGCATCTATCACGACCGGTAAATTTGCGCTGGGCCGGGTCGAGATAACCTTCCCGGGTCCGGAACTGTTTTCATCCTTTACCGTCATGGTGACTTCATCCTGTTTCAGTTCAACCTCGATCGATTCCTGCGAATAGAAATTATGCTGCACAAAAGATGGTGTCGTTGGTCCCGTGTTGTAGCTCAATATTTTATGTGCAATCAGCTGACCCTCGACGTTGCGATATATCACCTCGCGTGCGAGCGCATCACCGCTGAGACAATGAGTTTCGCTATACAGGGGTTCATCGCTTTTCAGGTCATAGGCCTCGCCAATGGTCTGGGCGACGATGTCGTTGGCATAGGCGGCCGGCATCATCACGCCTAATAACAGCGCGATAACAACCATAGGGCAGCTTTTGTTTCGGGTTCCGGTATTCATGATTTCAGTCTTCCCGCGTAGTAGATTCCAAATGGAAATAACAGCGCCCAACCGATGGCCATGATCAACATTGATGTCATCAGTGGCAATCCAAGTTCGGCGTCTGTCAAATTGCTTCCCAGCCAGTAGCTGGCCGGTCCAAGCACCGCCGCAAATATGACTGCCAGCAGGAGATGTCGATTCATCCAGAACAGGCCGTGCATGAAAGTGGTGGCAAACAATACCCACAGGCATACCAGCCAAAGCGGGATTCCGAGCACCAGGGTATCACCGTATTGAATGACCCCGGTTTGCGCCATCAGCATATCCCACAGGCAGCCGACGACTACCACGATTCCGATTAACTTCCACTCGACAAAATTGCTGAGAACCAGCCAGTTATGGATAAACAACGCCGCAATTGTAAAAATCACGGCATAGATATCGCCACCCATGACACAAACGAACCAGCCAATCTGGAATAGTGCCAGGTTGATCAGTATCTTCTTCACGCCCAACATTTCCGTTCGATCAAGACTGGCCGGTTCTGCGCCAATCAGGTTTTGCGAACAGAATTTGCGAGGTGCCTATAATACGCTCCTCGAACCCGCCCTGGCAGTAGCACAGGTAGTAATTCCACATGCGGATGAAATAGTCATCGAATCCCAGTGCCTTGACTTCATCCAGCTTCGCCAAAAAACGCTCACGCCATACTTCGAGTGTCCTGGCGTAGTCTTCTCCGATCTCCTGCATCCCGACCATCAGCAGGTCGGTGTTCGACCTGACCGACGAAATAATCGCTTCATGGCTCGGCAATGAGCCACCCGGGAAAATGTAGCGCTGGATAAAATCAACCGACTTTCGCGCGTACTGGTAGCGTTGATCCGGTATCGTAATCGCCTGCAGTAGCATCAGGCCGTCATCCTTCAGCAACGCCGCACAGCCGCTGAAATACTGCTTGTAGAACTCGTGACCCACCGCTTCGATCATTTCCACCGAGACCAGCTTATCGTAACGCCCGCTCAGGTTTCGATAATCCTCGAATAGAACCGTGATCTTCCCGTCGAGGCCTTCTTCCTGCACTCGCCGGGTTGCAGTATCGTACTGTTCTCGTGAAATCGTTGTGGTCGTTACCCGGCAGCCATAATGCCGGGCCGCATAAATCGCCAGACCACCCCATCCGGTTCCAATTTCAAGCAGGTGATCACTGGGCTTGAGCTCGAGTTTACGGCAGATAACCTCGAGCTTGTGCAGCGCTGCTTCATCGAGATCGGCGTCCACACTTGGAAAGATTGCCGCCGAGTACATCATTTCCGGATCGAGAAACAATTCGAAAAAGTCGTTGCTCAAATCATAATGCCGCGAAATATTGTCACGCGCCTGCTTTTCGGTGTTGCGGTTGAGCAGGTGAAGAACCTTGTCCCCGGCACGTTGAATCACTGATTTTGAATCATCCATTTCGTTCAGAAAATCGATATTGACCGACATCAGACGCACAACGTCGACGAGGTTCGGTGTGGTCCACTTACCCAGCATATAGGCCTCTGCGCCGCCGATGGAGCCACCAAAGGCGATATCCCTGTAGGTACCGGGATCCTGGATCACGATCTTTGCCTTGACATCGATCTCGTCAGCCGGATTTCCAAAACCGTGTAACTCGTCGCCATCTTCAATCAACAGGTATCCACGCGGCATCTGTTGCAGGCGCTTGAGGAGCTGATGCTTGGCAAAACCATTTATAAGGCCTGGTTTTTCGGGCACTTTAACTACGGAGGGATTTACAGTATTCATGTCTTTGTCTTCAGTCTGGTTATTGTTGATTGATTTTGGTGGTCCCAATTCTGGGGTTTGGGGTGATCATAAAACGGATTGCGCTTGATCCAGAGTTTTAAAGCCTGCCAGTAAATGGTCAATGCGACCTTGGCCGTCATCCACGGATGTCGTAGCAAAATTCGCGCGAGAGACGCGCCATTGATATCCTGTCTTTTTAACGCCATGGTCGCATCCATATCGATTTCCCCATCGCGCTCGGTTTCGAGATTGAGGCTTAAGACCTGCTGCGGATTGTTGCTACACCAGTGATACATCATGTTCATCGGATTGAATGGTGAAACGTGCATTAATTTTTTAAACTGGCTGCGCTGAAAGCGCTGTTTCGGATCGCATTTGATCACGTAACTCTGGCGTTCGTTCCACGGTGTGTTGGTGACTTCGACAACGATAAACTGCAGCACTTGCTGTGCATCGAAGCAGTAGTAACAGCTTATAGGATTGATGTTGAAACCGAAGTAACGCAGGTTCGCCAGCATTCGAATCGGGCCTTCATGCCAATGCCCGGTTTCGTCGTGGATTCTTTTCTGCACCGCCTGTTTCAAAGGTACTGCGGGGTCACCCAGAAAATCGCTGCGCTCGAAGCGTGCCGGACGCCACGGTTTGCGCGACCAGAAAGGCGACTGGGCGAGGACTTTGTCTAATTCGTCAAGGTCCAGGTACATCATGAAAACCTGGTAGCTGAAACGGTGCGCATGCGGCGTAAAGCGACGGTGACGCAAGTAACCCTGGTAGATCGCGCTATGCATAAGCGACCTCGTCGAATGAGCCCATATCCACTGGCATCGAGGGCACAAGCTGGTTAATTGCATCGGCAACGCGGCGTCCACTGACAACACCATCTTCATGAAATCCATTACCCAGGTAGGCGCCTGCAAACCAGGTACGATTAAGCCCGTTAAAGTCCTGGATCTTTCGCGCCGCCGCTACCGATTCCAGCGAAAACACCGGGTGGCTATAGTCGAAGCTATCGATAATTTTTGCGGGCGATATCGACTCGGTCGCATTGAGCGTAACGCAGAAAGTGGTGTCCGATTTCAAGCCCTGCAATATGTTCATATTGTAATTCAACACCGCTCGCTGCTGTTGTCGCTCACGTAACCAGTAGTTCCAGCTCGACCATGCCGCACGATGACGCGGTAACAGACTTTCATCGGTATGCAATACCACCTGGTTGGACTGGTAAGGAATCGCTTCGAGCGCGTCACGCTCGTCCCTGGATGCATCTCCCAGCAATCCGAGCGCCTGGTCGCTGTGACAGGCGAAAACGACCTGGTCGTATTTAACTGTGAGCCCGTTTGCCATGACCAGTTCTACTGCTGCCTGACGTCGGCGCACTGTAGAGATTTTGGCGTCCAGCCTGATAGCACCGCTAAACTCCCTGATCAAAGGCTCGAGGTAACGCCTTGATCCACCCTTGATGACATGCCATTGCGGGCGATCGTTAACGCTCAACAGACCATGATTCTTAAAAAACCGGATGAAAAAGAGCAGTGGAAAATCGACCATGCGCTCGGTGGAGGCAGACCAGATAGCGCATCCCATTGGCAGCAGGTACTGGTATATGAATGCGTCGCCATAGCGATTAGCGACAAGATACTCGCCGAGCGTGGTTGTCGCGGATATGCGTCCGCTTTCGAGATCAGCAATCGCCTCGCGGTTGAAGCGCAGAATATCGCGCAACATTCGATGGAATGAAGGTCGCAGCAGGTTACGACGCTGCGCAAACAAGGTATTCAGATTATTACCGCCATACTCGAGACCGCTCTCATCGCAACGCACACTGAAACTCATTTCGGTAGGCTGGGTTTCAACCCCGAGTTCCTGCATCAACTCGATAAAATTCGGATAGGTCCAGTCATTGTAAACAATGAACCCGGTGTCGATCGCGTAATGCCGGCCTTTGTGCTCGACGTCGATGGTTGCGGTATGCCCACCAATTCGGGGCGCCGCTTCGTAGACGGTAATATTATGCTTGTGACGCAGGTAGTAGGCTGCCGTTAAGCCGGAAATCCCGGCACCGATTATCGCAATATTCATTTGCTCACACCTTCCCCGGAATCCTGTTCCGGTGTAGCAGTGCCGGGAGTTACCATTTTTTGCCATACCCCCGGTAAAATTTTTGACAGCGACAACAGGACTGAGAGTCGCAGCGGAAAGCTATATTGCCTGGGCCTTGCTGCAATTTTTTTAACGATGCGCTCTGCCGCCTCATCCACCTGCATCAGGAACGGCATCGGGAAATCATTCTTGCGCGTCAGCGGGGTATCGACAAAGCCGGGATTAACCACTGTCACATCGATGTCATCGGCCGCCAGGTCCATGCGCAAACTGTCGAAGAAATAACGCATCGCAGCCTTCGAAGCTCCGTAGGCCTCGGCCCTTGGGAGCGGCGCGGCAGTGACCTGCGAAACGATTGCTACCACGTGGGGGCGATGGCTGTTGCTTTTACGTAATAACGGCAATGCAAGCTTGACGCAGTTAACCGTGCCAAAAAAGTTTACCTCCATGACACGTCGCACAGCCGACCAGTCGGGATCAGGAAAATCGAGGTACTCACAGTTTCCGGCGTTTAGTATCACCTGGTCGAGTGCCGGTGAGATTTCCTCGATGCGCGAGCGCAACGATTGCATTGCTTCTTCATCGGTAATATCGCAAGGCAAGGCGACAATGTTTGCGTCGAGCGCAGCGAGTTCCTCGAGCGCTTCCTGGTTGCGCGCAGAAGCGATTACGCGATTGCCCTGGCCGGCCAACTGCAACGCCAGACTTCTGCCGAGGCCACTACTGGCACCGGTAATCCAGATCACCTTTGGAGATTTGCCAACCATGACGCTAGCTCACCAGGCGCAATTTGAGCCAGCGCGTGACGTTACCAAGCAAGGGCAGTTGCTCGTAGAGCATGGCACCCATGTCATAGAAATCCTCGTGGAAATCGATTTTGTCACTGATCTGAAGATGGCTGACGCCGCGCACACTGATGAGGCGGTTGCCCAGTTTCGGATGTTTGAAATGCATCATCCACTTGATGTAGGCAACGCTGTCATTGGTGAGCTCGTCGAGGTATTCGAAGCGGCAATCGCTGAGATCGGCGCACATCGAAGTGAAGTAGTCCTCGAGTTCAACCAGGCCCCTGATTTCATGAACCGGATCCTTAAATACAATGCGGTCGGAATAGAGTTCGCGCAATTGGCTCAGGTCGGACTCGTGCAGGGTCCGGAAATAGTCTTTGAAACGCTCAACTATAGGAGTGTCAGTATTCATTCGATTTATTTGCTCTCGCATTAGGTAAAGGGTGTTGGGGGACTTATACGCCTGCAATAAAGAAATGGATCAATCGGTGATCCAGTATCTTCGCTGTTACGTAATAAGCCTATAACCCGGATATTGAGCGTATATAATGGCCCTCATGGCAAACACGACAGCAAAAAGTGACCAGCTTGCGCACTTGAGCGCATGCATCAATCGCGTTGCTGAAAACCGAGACAAATCGGCATTCGCCGAGCTGTTTGATCACTACACGCCTCTCATCCGCGCTTACAGTCTCGCGCGTGAACC
>JAOTXY010000159.1 GCA_029862125.1 Gammaproteobacteria bacterium
CGACGTACGGGACCCGGCAGACTGACCGAAAACATAGGATTTAGGGGATCGGAATTTGATCGATTATATCATTGACCAGGTCACTGGTCGGATGACTGTGTTGCTCCGAGGGATTTAAGCGATGATCCGCTATCGCGCCGAACACGGATTGCACATCGCCCGGTTCCGCATGACTGCGACCATGCATCAATGCCCAGGCTTTACTGGCCTGGATCACGGCGAGCCCGGCACGTGGCGAGATGCCGTAAACGAACAGGCCGGGATTACGGGTTGCCTGGATTAAATGTTGCACGTAATTTAACAGTGGCTCGGAGCAGTGAACATGGTCAACAGCTGACTGAATAGCGATAAAACGCTCGAGGCTGATCTCGGGCGGCATCCGGTGCACTAATTCTCGAGGATTGCCACCCGACAATAATGCGCGCTCGGCTTCCTGGTCCGGGTAGCCGAGAGAAATTTTCATCATGAAACGATCCAGCTGTGATTCGGGCAACGGGAAGGTTCCCGATTGATCAAGCGGATTCTGGGTGCCGATAACAAAAAAGGGTTCATCCAGCTTATGCGTTGCCCCTTCAACCGTAATCTGCTTTTCTTCCATGGCTTCGAGCAGGGCGCTCTGGGTCTTTGGCGTGGCCCGGTTAATCTCATCGGCCAGGATGAAATTTGCAAATACGGGGCCAGGGTGAAATTTGAAAACCTGGTCTCTCGGATCGAAAATCGAAACCCCCAGTATATCGGCCGGCAGTAAATCACTGGTGAACTGAATGCGATTGAAATTTAACCCGAATACCTGCGCTATGGTTTGCGACAGAGTGGTTTTACCGACGCCGGGCAAATCTTCGATAAGGCAGTGGCCACGGGCTATAAGGCAGCATACTGCAAGTTCAATCTGGGTCGATTTGCCCAGGATGATGGTTTCGATTGCCGCGACCGCCTTGCGAATATCGGCTTGAAAATCTGCAATTGAATTGTCCGTCGTATCCAGCATTCGGTGTCTCTTCATTTGTACGCGCATAGTTATCGACCAAGTTTAGCCGAAATTGTTTAATTGTTCCGCGAAATAAGACACCTGGCCGTTCGCACTTTTGCTGCCAGCTAGACGGTTTTGCGGTGACCATAGGGTTTCCAGGCGGGAGAAATCACGTCGGGCATGGTTGAACGGCCGAGTAATCGGGCCGACGCCAGCGTCATAGCGCCATAGCGCTGGTTGACCTGGTCCATCGCCAGGTGAGCGCGTTGCCTGAGCGGATGCTTGCGTTGGAACAGATCCGCCTGGCGGGGTGCTTTCGGGTCCAGTGCGACAATGCGGATTTGCCAGATACCCTGGCCTCTCCAGTGATTCTGCAGCCAATGATTACCGAGTCGGTAAATGACCATTTCGTCGTCGCAGGGCAATAATGACCGGGCGGTGGTCTTGAGCCAGCCGCGGTAAAGGCGCAGCCCGAACAGGAATTGCTGCGCCACCAGCTTGTTACTACGCAGGCGCTCGGCAAGCTTGTGGGCCATGTGCATCATAAACACGCGTATCGTTTCCGCATTGCGCGTGTTTGGCGGTAAAACCTTACCATGTCCGATCGATTGAGCACTCGGAATACTGGTCTTTACCGGTTCGGGATCGAGTCCCTGTGCCATCAACCAGATACGTCTGCCGGGATTGCCGAAGCGTTTGCCGAGTACGCTGATGGGTAATTTTTGCAGGTCCGCGCAGCAGTGCACACCGTAATCCGCCAGCATGCCGGCCACGCCTGAATTTATCCCGCACAATTCGATCAACGGGGTACTGGCGAGGCGCTCCTTCGCCTGCCAGGGTGGGATGATTGTCAATCCGTCCGGTTTCTGTTGCTTGGCAGCAAATTTGGCGGTGGTTTTGTCGCCGCTGACACCGACGGAACAAAGCACCCCCGAATTCTCGTAAACGGAGTGTTTTACCCGTTTCGCGATTTCGCGCGGAGATCCCCACAGTTGCTGGCAACGGGTGACGTCTAGAAACGCTTCATCGACCGAAAATATTTCGATATCCGGGGTGAAGCCTGCCAGGGCATGCATGATATTGGCGGATACCTGTGCGTAGCGTTGCGGGCGACTCGCAACCTGGATCAGTTGCGGACAAAGCCGTCGAGCCTGCTTGATATGCATTCCGGTTTTGACTCCGCAGGCACGGGCCTCGTAGGAGCAGGTAATGATACAGGTACCAATGCCGCCGTTGGTCAGTGCGACCGGTTTGGCACGCCACTCGGGATGATCGACCTGTTCAACCGATGCAAAGAAGGCATTCATGTCTGCTAGCAGAATTACCCGCGGCCATTTGCCTTTGCTTTCAGTTTTCAACGATACTGCCGAACCTGGCCGATCACTTTTCCCTGGATGACCACGCGAGAGTCGGCGAGGGTTAAATCGTCAAGATCAGCACTGTCCGCGAGGAGTTGAATCCGATTACCGCTGCGGTAACGAATGCGTTTCAGGGTCACCTGTTCGTTATCAATTAGTGCGACCACGATGTCACCGTTGCGGGCCTGTTGCTGGCTTTGCACGACCACGATATCACCCTCAATGATTCCCGCCTCGCACATCGAATCGTCACTAACCTGCAATGCGTAACGCCCGGGGGCTGTCAGCAGGCTTAAAAGTTCGCTGCGCTGCCGGTCTTCTATCGCTTCAAGTGGTATGCCAGCCGTGATCCGTCCCAGTTCCTCGAGATCCTCAAACAGGAGAGGCATTGGTTTTATGGGTCTGAATTTAGTGGATAGCGTGATATCGTTCATGGAAAGATCCTGGTTGGTGAATACTATAGAGAACAAAATGAGAACTATCAAGTGAGATTGAAAATTTATCGGGATTGGAAAAGGCAATTGCAAAAAAAAGGGCTTTGTCTACCCTTTCACGATTATTTCAATTATAAATACGCAAATTCTGGGCGGCTGCATAATTAAACTAATGGATAAGAAAGCCTCGATACTCTGCGTCGATGATGAACCGGTCAACTTGGTCATTATGGAAGAGTTGTTGCGAGATAACTACGCGCTTAATACCGTGAAGTCGGGTGAGGGTTGCCTGGAACAGGTCGGTCTGCAAAAACCCGATTTGATTCTGCTCGATGTCAACATGCCGAAAATGAACGGTCTCGAAACCTGTGAACGTTTGAAGACTGATACCGATACCGCTGAAATTCCGATCATATTCGTTTCGGCACTTGCGTCGCACGAAGAACTGATGGCTGGCTACGAGGCTGGTGGTGACGACTATATAATCAAACCCTTTAGCGAAGAAATTCTGCAAAAGAAGGTACAGATAGTCCTCGCGAGTCAGCAACGAAAACGGGAACTGGAACAGATTTCAGACAGGGCCGTCGAGGCATTAAAGAATAACTTGACCAATACCGAGATGCTCGGAATGGTGGTCCAGTTCCTGCATCGCTGCCAGCGGATCGATGATGTTGACGAGCTGGTCAACAATGTGTTCGATTGCTTAAGAGATTTCGAAATTGAAAGCAGCTTGCTGATTCAGGCGGAACCTGAAAACCGGGTGTGGTTTAGTGATGGCATTGATCGACCGATGGAAAGCCAGATCCTCGAGAGTCTGCACGGTCAGGATCGAGTGCTAAGTTTTGGTACCCGGCTCGCGATAAATTCGGATCACGTCACGCTGCTGGTTCGAAAACTGCCGAATGGCCAGCAAGAAATCGAAAACCTGCGACAGCAATTGGTCATTATGATCGAGGGCCTGGATACGAGGTTGCATGCTATGCAGGCGGAGAGGCTGTTCGATTCCCGGCGCGAGCTGCTGGCCCGGGTGCTCGAATCGGCCCGCGATAAACTCGGCGAAATCGACGAACAGCATAAGCGACAAACCCTGGTAGCAAGCGAAATTCTGACCGGGATGGGTAACCAATTAGAAACGTCGCTGCTGCCGCTGGATTTGACTGAACAGC
>JAOTXY010000160.1 GCA_029862125.1 Gammaproteobacteria bacterium
CCAAGATTCGGAATAAAAAAGGGCCACCGTTTCCGGTGGCCCTTCGAGTTACCTGGGAGAAAGACTGTCAAGGGCCTCGGTTAAACCGGGCCGGGCCATAAGGCCGCAGATCTTTCAGCCTTCTTTTAAACCTCGGTATCTCCGAGCATTTTGACACCTTTCTCCAATATCTCTGTAGACACTAGATCACCCCCTTTATGTTGTTGCGGATAGTGCGGAGCATGCCACAGATCTCGGGTGTGTCAATGTTGCATTGAATATTTGAGTTCAGATCCCGAATTTCTCTAATAACTTCTCCAATATTATAAACAAATGAGATCCGACCCCTGTTTCAGTGAACCAGGTTTGAAAAAGGCTAATTTGCCCTCACGGGTCCTGTTTTTTGTCCTATATAAACAAGGGCCTACGAGCCCCCGATGCCGTAAATGCGGTGTTACCTCGTCAAATAATAGAACCACCAGCCTGGAGTGTTTTTTGTTCGGTAAAAAGAAAGAAGTTAAGGAACAGCAAGCCGAGGGAATGTCGGGCCAGGAGTACGACCGGTTTATGGGCAGGGTTTACCGGATGGTAGGGTGTCATCGAGACAGCGACGCGGTCTATATGTTGATGGATCGGTATGATTACCTGCAAACCCGGACGCATGAATTCGAAGCGCTGTTTCAACACGTCGAGCAATGGGGGCCCTCCAGAACTCTGCTTTGCCTCGGGCGATTGATGATTTACAAGCTCGATCGGGAAAAGCGCCATGATCGGATTCTCACCTACATCGAGAAATGCCAGAGCATTAGCCCTAAATTCGTTTTGCCGGAACTTTGCCGGGTAACGTTTTACGCGAGGCAGGCCATCGATGTTGGCAAGCTGGACCTGGCAAAAAATCTGGTTGCAGAGCATGAAACACGATACGGAGATCTTGTGGGTAGTGGCGAGTGCGACCGACTGCTCAACCTGATCGATCCGGATATCGACGTTACCGCGTTTACGTCTGGCCAGTGAGCCTGGCAAATTCAAATAAGGAGTCAGACAGCAATTGTTTTCAACGCGAGAGAAAATTCCTCGCTGACCCCTGCTTCAATCTGTCATCCCCGAACAAACCGTCATCCCCGCACAATCCGTCATCCCCGCGAAAGCGGGGATCTAGGAAATTCCGGGGGCATAGTATCTGGACTGGTGGCACTGGTGGTTTCTTACCTGGCCAGGGCCCTGGGTGAGACGTTTCCGTGGAAGATTGCCGCACTCGGCCAACTGGTTTACCTGGTGCTGTTTTCCTACTCGTTTTTCCTCAAGGGCATGACCGGGCTGACCGTAACCATCGCTTCAATCGCCACGCTTGCGATACTGATGCGAATTACCGCGCAAACAGACTGGAGCCAGGTTTTTGTCAGACGCCCGCGAGAGGCCTAGCGATTAATATTCGGAATCTTCAGTGTTTCGCGAAGACTTCCACGTTTCCCCTGTCATCGAAAGTCAAAACGTCGTGGGGTTGCTTGGTGTTGCCCTGTTCCATGCCGGGCGTACCGATCGGCATACCAGGGACCGCAATTCCCGTGACGTCCGGGCGAAAAAGTAACAGCCGCTTGATATCCCGGTGGGTAATGTGACCCTCGATAACATAACCATCGATGACCGCGGTGTGGCAGGCGGCCAGTTTTTCGGGAACGCCGAGGTTTTTCTTCATCGCATAGACGTCCCGGGTGCTCTCGATCGTCACGTTGTAGTCATGGCTCTCCAGGTATCTGACCCACTTGGTACAACAGCCGCACTCGGGGTTTTTATAAACCACGATATCTTTGGCCAGGTCGTCATTGGCCAGGGCAGATGTCAGGCCCAGGGCGACAATTGCTGCCGCCATTAAAATCGATTTCACTTCGATGCTCCCGTTGGTTTCAGATGCTATCCCTGAATATAGGGGAAAAACTGGGAGCAGAGAATAATTTTCGCTAGTACTAGACCTAAACGTGGTCTGTCCGCTATTTACGTCAACGTGGTGCGGAATTCATCCAGCTGAATCGAATCTTTTAATGCCAGGGATATCCTGTTTGCCGTCAGGCGTGGTAGGCTTATTGTCCGTTCACCGGCGACGACATCTCCTATGAACAACCGCCTGGCGCAAACCGTTATCGAAATTTCGTTACGCGAGCGCTTGCGGCTGGCCCTGTTGGTCACGCTGCTCGGCGTTCTGTCGGCCGCCGGCGCCGACGATGGCGAAAGTGTCGAGGAATTCCTGACTGCGGTCGTCGGCGTTTACGCGACGGTGCCGGAACAGGCGCGCACCGCCGCGGTGCTCGGCACGGAGCGCTTCGGCTCCGGCGTCGTGATCGATTCCAGCGGTCTCATCGTCACCATCGGGTACCTGATTCTCGAAGCCGAAAAGGTCGAGATCGTGCTGCCGAGCGAAGAGCTGGTGCCGGTCGAGGTGCTGGCCTACGACTACGAAACCGGGTTCGGCCTGCTGCGCGCGCCGGACAGGGTGAAGATTGCACCGATGTCGCTCGGCTCGTCGAGCACACTGCCGCCGGGGGAGAAGCTGCTGATCGCGAGCTACGGCGGCGAACAAACCGTGCGTCCGGCCGTTTTTGCCGGTGCGCGGGAATTTGCCGGCTACTGGGAATACCTGCTCGAGGATGCGATGTTCACCATACCGCCGTATCCCCGCTTCGGCGGGGCCGCGCTGATCTCGTCGGCCGGCAGACTGGTCGGGATAGGCTCGCTGTCGGTCTCCGACGCCTTCTACGATGATGACATGATCGTGCCGGGCAACATGTTTTTGCCGATCGACCGCCTCAAGTCGATCATGGGCGAGCTGCTGACCGAGGGCCGCTCGTCAGGTCCACAAAGGCCCTGGCTCGGTATCTATACCGAGGAGGTGGAGGGCGTGATAATGGTTAGCCGGGTCGCCACCGACGGGCCTGCGATGGCGGCTGGAATCAACCCCGGCGACATCATCGCGGCAGCCGGCGGCATCCCGGTGGAATCGATGGCCGACTTCTATCGCAAGGTCTGGGTGCAGGGCGGGCCGGGTGACACGATATCGCTGACGGTCGTCAAGGGCGGCGAGGTGCAGGAAGTGGAGATTCGTTCGGCCGATCGTTACCAGTGGCTGCGTCCGCCGCGCAGCGACTGACTTCACCTCTATTTGCTATTCCTGTGGAAATTTAGTTAAACGTCACCATATCTCTGTCTGATATCGCCGTTTCGAAGCGGCGTCCCGTCTGCGTGCAGCCCTGGCGCGGAAATACATTCGCACAACAGGAGAAAAGCGTGACTCAATTCTTTTTCGAATACGGCTTGTTTGCCGCCAAGCTGTTTACCTTTGTCATTGCCATACTGGCCATCGTCATCGTGTCGGTGGGTGTCACCCGGCGGGTCAAAAAATCGATGAAAGGCCATATCGAGACCACCAAAGTCAATGACGAGATAGAGGCAATGCGCTTTGCACTCGATGCCGGGGTATCCGATCCGGAAGCCTACAAGCTACATGTAAAGCAATGGCACAAGGAGAAAAAACTCGAACATAAAGCTCGCAAAAAGGCACTCAAACAGGCTACCAGGGGCAATGCCCCCGGTGAAGCTGAAGCGGACGCGAAACCCAGGGTATACGTGCTCAATTTCAAGGGCGACCTCAGGGCCCTGGCGGTGTCAAAACTGCGCCAGGAAATTACTGCGGTGTTATCGATGGCGCAAGCCATCGACGAGGTAGTCGTGCGCCTGGAGAGCGCCGGGGGCATGGTGCATGCCTACGGGCTCGCATCCTCGCAGCTGCAGCGGGTCAAGGACCACGGCATCGGTTTGACCGTGTGCGTCGACAAGGTCGCCGCCAGCGGTGGTTATATGATGGCCTGCGTGGCGAACAAGATTCTGGCAGCGCCATTTGCCGTTCTCGGCTCGATCGG
>JAOTXY010000161.1 GCA_029862125.1 Gammaproteobacteria bacterium
CGCCTCGCTGCCGTGACGCAACAGGCTGCCCATGATGTACATCTGCGCGTGGCAGGCCGCGCCGTTGGCGCCGCTGCGCTGGATTTCCTCGAGCACGGCGCAGGCGGCAGCCAGGTCCATCCCGGCCCCGCCATATTCTTCCGGAATCAATACTGAAAGATACCCGGCGTCGGTGAGGGCCTGCACGAACTCGTTCGGGTATGCCTTGTCGCGATCCTTGTCGCGCCAGTATTCGTCGGGGTAATCGGCACACAGCCGCGTCACCGCGTCTCTGACTTCTGGATGTGAACGATCATCAAGCATTCAGGAATCTCCGCAACCTGGTGTCATCCCCGGCGGGAATGACCCGGTTCTAAGCCTCAATAATATTGTGCTCGGGACCGTAGGGGAAGCCGGTAATATTTTCCGCGCCGTCTTCACCGATTACAAGAATATCGTGTTCGCGATAACCGCCGGCACCTGGCAGACCCAGTGGAATGGTCAACATCGGTTCCATCGACACCACCATGCCCGGTTCCAGCACCGTATCGATGTCTTCGCGCAATTCGAGACCGGCCTCGCGACCGTAGTAATGTGACAGTACACCGAAAGAATGACCATAACCGAAAGTGCGGTATTGCAACAGGTCCAGATCGGCGAAATAGCGATTGATTTCGGTGCAGATGCCGGAACAGGTTGCCCCCGGCTTGATCAGCGACAATCCCAGCTCGTGCGCGCCCACATTAGCCTGCCAGATTCTCAGCGAGTCGGCGTCCGGCTCGCCGATAAACAAGGTACGCTCGAGCGCGGTGTAGTAACCGGAAATCATCGGGAAGGTGTTCAGACTCAGGATATCGCCGGCTTCCAGGGCGCGCGTGGTCACCGGGTTATGCGCGCCGTCGGTGTTGATACCGGACTGAAACCAGACCCAGGAATCACGTATCTCGCTATGCGGATAGGCACGAGATATCTCCAGCTCCATCGCGTCGCGACCGGCCATGGCGACATCGATCTCGCGAGTACCGACTCGGATCGCATCGCGGATTGCTTCACCGCCGATATCGGCGGTACGCGCGCCGCCTTTGATCAACTCGATTTCTTCGGACGATTTGATCAGGCGCAGTCCCATAATTTCGCGATTAAGATCGCGGGCCTCGACGCCGCCGAGAAATTCACCCATCGACTCGCGCGCGGCCAGGGTCATATGATCGCCCTCGATGCCGATGCGAGATGCTTGCGGGATGATCGAGCTAACCGCGCGCCAGTAGTTGTTACGCTGCCAGTCGGTATAAATCAGGTTGTCGCCGTAGCAGCGCCGCCAGGGTTGGCCGAGATCGATGTTCGCCGATACGGTGACGCAACGATCGGCAGTGACCACGCATGCGTAGGGGCGGCCAAAAGAACAGTAGAGAAAACCGGAATAGTAGGCGATGTTATGCATCGAGGTCAGCAGCATCGCGTCGACGCCACTGTCGCTCATTAACGCGCGCAGTTTGCCTAGTCGGCCTTCATACTCGGCATCGGAAAAAGCCAGCCTGGCCTTGGAACCATTTTGCAGTTCGAAGAATTCGGGACGTTGAATTTGAGACATTATAATCACTCCGAAAAATACCGGGTGACCAAATCACCCGGGTAACAATCCGGGCGTACAGGATAAAAATGCTTTTCACACAGCGACGCCATCGCTGTCAGCGGGCTGCGATTTTATCGATGACGCGTATTTCAGGCAAGTTATAATTAGCCAGTTTCAAATCGTTCACGGGCAAGCATCGAATGACGTCGACACAGCACACAATCAGGTCAGCCAGTAATAAAGACCGCACACAATGGGGCTCGCTGTGGCAGGGCTACCTTGAATTTTATCAATCAACCCTGGCGGAGGAAGTCACCGAAATGCTGTGGCAGCGCATTCACGATCCCGTGCACGAAATTCAATGCCGGCTGGCCGAAGACAAGGATGGGGACCTGGTCGGACTGGTGCATTTCTTCCCGCACGCCCATACCTGGTATGCCAACCCGGTGTGTTACCTGAACGACCTGTTCGTATTGCCCGGGATCCGCGGCGGCGGTATCGGTAAAATGCTGATCGAGGCGGTTGTCGAAGAAGCCAGGCAACAAGACTGGAGCGAGGTCTACTGGCATACCCAGCAGCATAATTCGGTCGCGCGGGGTTTATACGACAAGATAACCGGCGGCACCGATGGCTTCGTCAACTACACCATCGAGGTAGCCTCCTACGGATCCCGAGGAGCCTGCGATTCAGGCCCTTTACCAGGATAGCGACTGGCTGGCATCAAGCGGGAATGTAAACCAGAAGGTAGAGCCGCAGCCCTCACCTTCCGATTCGACCCAGATGCGGCCTCCATGAACTTCGATGATGCGCTTGACCAGCGCAAGTCCGATACCGGTGCCATCAATCTTGAGGTCGAGTCGATCAAACAGATCGAACACCCGCTGGTGGTAATCCGAAGATATGCCGATGCCATTGTCGCGTACGTAACAGCGAATTTCATCGTCATTCGTAAAAGCCCCGATTTCGATTTTCGGGACTGTTTGATCGCCCATGAACTTGATCGCATTGTCGATCAGATTCTGAAACACCTCGTAGAGTCTGCCCGGGTCGCCGAAGACCATCGGCATGTCGTCAGCTATTTCGATCTCGATACCCCGCTCATCGAGCAGGATTGCCACCCGCTCGACTACATCGCGCGCGAGATTGGTCAGGCTTAAGTCTTCAGGCGAATTCATCAACCGGCCGATGCGGCTTAACTCGAGTAATTCATTCAGCAGCTGCGCCATTTTACTGGTGGCGCTGCTGATATGCTTCAAATCGCCCTCGATCGCCATCTTGTCCTGTGCCTCGATATCCTTTTGCAACAGGCCAAGAAACCCGCTAATGGTAACCAGCGGCGCTTTTAAATCGTGTGACACCGTATAGGTAAAACGCTCTAGCTCGGCATTCTGGCTCTCGAGCACCAGGTTCTTCGATTCGATATCGGCATTACGCTCTTCCAGTTCGACATTCTTGGCTTCGATTTCAGACAGCAACAAGTCCTGTTGCTGTCGTGATCCCTGCAACTCGGTCATGGCATTGAGCAGGCTGTATGCCATTCCGACGTAAAGCGAGTAGCCGATGATCAGCGAATTCAATAGTGGCTGATCCGATGCGCTGTAGGACTTCAGTGCAAAAACCAGGGCGCCTACCGGTTTTTGATCGAGCTTCAGCGGCACGCTAATCAAAGCCGCCGGCTGCTCCTTGAGTAGCCACTGGTGCAGTTCATCGCGATCGGGCGGATACTCTTGTGGTTCAGTGATCCACTGCACACCCTTGTTAGCGAGCAATTTCTCGGTCAGTTCCGCCCCGGAATCGAAACTGGTGGCAAAGCAATCGAGCATCTGGCCGGCCTCGATACGTGCAGCAACGCTGCATTCCCGGGCACCGCTGCTACTGAGTAACACCGCCATCCGTTCGCAGGGAACAATCCAGCGCGCGTTGCGGCAGACGCTAGTCCATAAATCACCGAGGCTGCGCTGGCGGCTAAAGGAGGAAACCGCTTCGTGCAAAATGCGCAGTACCAGGGCCGTGCCCTGGCCGAGCGCCGCATCATTAGCTGCGTCACTACCTGGCAGTTCGTCGGGAGATATTGCCACGGGAGCTAACCGTTCATGCTCGCCGGAACTCTGGTCCAGCTGACAGGGCAATTGGTAAACGAAGCCAGCGTGGCTGGTCTCCAGCATCCGTTTCTCGCTTTCCTGGTAAAAGCCACTAAAAGCGAGTTTGCATCCATATCAGTCAACTGCACGGTTTGACCTCAGTTAATGTTCTGCCGCGGGCAAGGTGAAATGAAAGCAGCTGCCACGGCTTTCACCTTCCGATTCGACCCAGA
>JAOTXY010000162.1 GCA_029862125.1 Gammaproteobacteria bacterium
GCGACTGGGTGAATTCGATGTGCTGGTTGGTATCAACCTGCTACGCGAGGGACTCGATATGCCGGAAGTATCGCTGGTAGCGATTCTTGATGCCGACAAGGAAGGTTTCCTGCGTTCGGATCGAGCCCTGATTCAAACCATCGGTCGCGCGGCGCGTAACATCAACGGTATGTCGATTCTCTACGCCGACAGGGTTACCGGGTCGATGGAACGAGCCATTGCCGAAACCGATCGACGACGCGAAAAACAACTTAACTACAACAGGGAACACGATATAACCCCGATCGGAATCGTTAAAAACATAACCGACGTGATGGATCTTGGAGACGCTGCCAGGCCCGGGCGCCATCGTAAAGCTTACCAGCGAGTGGCCGAGATTGCGCCGGGCTACGAGCGGCTCAGCGCAAAGCAACTGGATGCCAGGCTCAAGCAACTGGAAAATACGATGTACCAGCATGCGCGAGACCTCGAATTCGAGGAAGCCGCGCGGATTCGCGACGAAATCAGCAGCATCAAGGAGCAATACTTCAAGACCTCCGAACTCGAGGCCGTCTGATTTACCCGGAGCAAATAAATGGCAATTTTTTCTCTTTGTCATCAACTAACCTGTCATCCCGCGGCTTGACCGCGGGATCCATAGTTACCTGAAAGAAATTCGGGCGACTGGATACCGCGACCTGCGCGGCCCGGTCGAGCCGCGGTATGACAGATTTCAGTTTGGCTGCCGTCGGGCGGGATTAGAGTTGCAGGGATTTGATCAGGGTACGCATGCTGTTGAGCCGGCCGTTTGTATCGTCCTCGCGACCGTACTTGATACGGTTGTAGAGTTCGACGATGTCCGCCAGCTGTTCGCGTTGCGGAAAGTCCCGATCCGCCACGCGTTCGAGGAAAGCGCGGCTGTCTTCCGAGGGTCGTTTCTGTAATCCGCGCCTGGACAGTTTTTTCAGCAGGCGTTTAAACAGGATCTCGTAGGCTTCCGGCCTTGGTGGACGTTCGCGAAAGCGCACGATAAGCCAGTAAAATCCGGTAACGCCGAGTAGTAAAAAGATCAGCGCGAACACCATGTCCGACCAGTCTTCGATGCCGAGTTCAAGCTTGCTCAGGAAGTTCCGTTGCTTACGCTCGTCATAATTTATAACCCAGTCATTCCAGCTGTGTTGCATGTTATCCCAGCCATAGAGCAGGTTGCCAAAAAGCGGGTTACGGTTCTGGATACGAAAAACTGATTCATCGTCGGACAGGGCGTCATCGAGTCCCAGTTCAATCCGACTCGGCGATACCGCCGCGGTTGGATCGATACGCACCCAGCCCTTGTTATCGAGCCAGACTTCGGTCCATGCGTGGGCATCGGACTGGCGCACGATAAGATAGTTACCGACATTGTTATACTCGCCACCCTGGTAGCCGGTGACAACGCGCGCGGGTATTCCGGCGGCGCGCATCAATAACGCAAAGCTCCCGGCAAAATGCTCGCAAAAGCCACGCCGGGTTCCGAACAGGAACTCGTCAACCGCGTCTTCGCCGAGGGCAGGAGGTTGCAAGGTATAGAAATATTCCTGCTCGCGATACATGGTCAGTACCGCATCGATGATATCTTCGTTGCGATCAAAACGTTGGGCCAGTGATTTACCGAATGAGATTGTTTCCGGATTGCGATTAGCCGGGAATTCGAGCGTGAGTTCCAGGTATTCCGGGGATTCGTTTTTGCCAACCCGGTAAGCCAGGTGCGACTCCATCGAGTAACGCGTTAAATCGTTGATTTTCTTGGTGCTTACCAGCTGGAAGTCCTTGGTCATGAGACTATCGGGAACCAGCTTGGTCGGCATGTCCAGTGCGAGTAACCAGTATTCACCATTGGGTTCCAGGGTCACCGTATATTTAGTAGCGGGTTCGGTTACCGTGATGTTTAACCGGTTTTGTCCCTTTCTGCGCGCCCGATACCAGCGCGAGCCATTGTAATTTGCCATTACCGGTCCGCGCCAGTAGAGCATGCTTTGAGACGGGACCTTGTCTTCGAAATCGACCCGGAAGGCAACTTCGTTGCTGCGAATCAGGTTGCTAATCTGACCGGGTGACATGTGATCACTAAGACCGGTAACTCCCCCGCGCTGTTCATTGGATATTCCCCACAGCGGACCGGGTACACGAGGCACCAGTATGAAAAGGATTAGCATCAGCGGCACCGATAGTCCAACGAGTCGCGCACCGGAGGTTAAAAGTTGCTTGAGGTCGATCCTGTCTTCACGCTGATTGATCGTAATCAGGGTCGCGGTTATGACGACCAGGGTCGCGAACATCAGGCCCGCAGTGAATATGCTTTGCGAAAACAGGAAGTGGGTTGCGATCAGAAAGTAGCACAGGAAAACCAGGATCAACAGGTCGCGGTGACGTCTGCTTTCGAGGAACTTGAACGAAGTCATCACCGCCAGCAGTGCGAGGCCCGCATCGCGTCCAACAATGGTCCAGTACTCGGCGAATACACCAATCCCGCCGAAAAGCACCAGTGGTATCAGTACCCACTTAGGCATTTCCCTGATCTTGTCGAGGTTTTGCAGGCAGCGCCAACCCACCGAAACCATCACTATTGCGCTTACCCAGAGAGGCAGGTTGGAGAAATGGGGGGTGATCGAAATCAGGAAACATAAGCAAACCGCAAAAATACTGGAGCGGCTCGCTACCTCGTCAGCGATGGATCGAATTGGCAGGTTATTTTGGCTAGCCGTTTTCAAGTTCGAGTTCCTGGTTGAAATCAGGCTGCCTGAAGACAGCTAAAGCCTGTAAGCAGGCATGTTTGTGAGCATTGCCGTAATCCTGTTGAATGGTGGTGTCGGGAAGTCGCAATCCGTATTTCTGTTCCTCGTTTTCCGCTGCCAGAACCAGGCTCGCCATCAAGCTCAGCTTATCTTCGAGCGAGCCTTCGATCAGTGCGTCCCAGTCGATCCATAAGGAGGGCCTGGCCTGACCCTGGAAGGTCTTGGTCAACAATCCCTTACCCTGGGCATAGGCTTTCCAGGAAATATGGCGTAACGATTCTCCTTCACGGTGTTCGCGTAGACCCGCGAAATCATCCCCTTCGATAGTGCTGGTCGAAGTTTGACCATCGTATTGTTCGACCATGCTTTGTTGCAGCCGGGCATTCGCGGCTGGCCGTGGGTAGACCAGGACCGGTAAGTCGAATTTAAGCCAGCCCCAGGCATGGAACAGGCCGGTTGGATAGCGGGTAAACACCGTAATCCCCGTCGGCCTGAACTGCCCACGGTGGACCGTGGGAATTTTAATTTTTGCTTCGGTATTACCCTCGGGTTCGAGTTTCACATAAACCGGTGCCTGGTCAGCGTACTGGAGACCAATGGCGTAACGCGTCGAGTTATTGGCATGGCTGATGTCGAATTTAAATTCGCAATACTCACCGCAGAAGACAGGTCGTGGAATCTGCAGGCTGACGTTTATGCCGAGCAGGTTTTTGTGCGTGTGCCATAGACTGATGATGCCGAGCGAGATCAGCATGAAGGTGAGCACAAATGCCATGCTGTTCTGATAGTTGATTGCTGCAAAAAACAGGAACAACAGCATTATTGCGAACAGGTAGCCGAACCGGGTGGGCAGAATGTAAAGACGCCGGTTATGCAGAAAAATAGCATCCGGACTCGGAGGGTTATGGGTATCGAACCAGTTGTCGAAGTATCGACGTACGGGACCCGGCAGACTGACCGAAAACATAGGATTTAGGGAATCGGAATTTGATCGATTATATCATTGACCAGGTCACTGGTCGGATGACTGTGTTGCTCCGAGGGATTTAAGCGATGATCCGCTATCGCGCCGAACACGGATTGCACATCGCCCGGTTCCGCATGA
>JAOTXY010000082.1 GCA_029862125.1 Gammaproteobacteria bacterium
GGTGGAGGCGGCGGGGGAGGCGGAGGAGTCGGTGGTGTTGCTGGAGGCGGCGGTGGAGCCGGAGGAGTCGGTGGTGTTGCTGGAGGCGGCGGTGGAGCCGGAGGAGTCGGTGGTGTTGCTGGAGGCGCCGGCGGTATTGCTGGAGGCGCCGGCGGTATTGCTGGAGGCGCCGGTGGTGTTGCAGCTCCCAGTTCCCAGGGTGGTAGTTTTGTTGCAGCATTGAATAATCTGCAAGCGGCGAGCATTCCAACACAACCCCTGACTTCTATCGATCCGCAAAGTCTCAAACAGCAAAGTCAGCAGCAACTGATCGACTTCAGGCAGGAAAATCAGCATCAGGTTAATGCCAGTGACGGCCAGACCATTGACGTGGTTTCGATGTTGTTTGATTTCTTTTTTGACGATGAGGCGCTGCCTGACCCAATAAAGGTTTTGATCGGGCGACTGCAAATTCCGATGCTCAAGGTTGCCATTATCGACAAGGACTTTTTCAATCAGAAAAAACACCCTGCGAGAAAGCTGCTCGACAGCATTTCGCGGGCATCTCTGGGTTGGAGTGAAGGGCATACCGACGAACAACCGCTCATCGACAAGACCGAGGAAGTCGTCAACTTCCTGATCAGCGAATTCGATGAAGATATCTCGGTCTTCGAAGAAGCCTATATCAATTTCGAAAACTTCCTTACCGACCAGGAACAGGGTATTGAAAAGGTTGAAAAGGAAATTCAACAGCAGGAAGAGAACAGGGATCTGCAAATTCAGGAGGCGCAGGATGCGGCGGCGGCGCTGGTGCACAAGCTTATCAACAACCGGGAGGTGAGCTTTGAGGTAATCGATTTTCTCGAAACCACCTGGACCTCGGTACTGTTCAACGCTTACCTGTCGCTGGGTGAATCATCCAATCACTGGAGAAACCTGAAACGGATCTCTACTACTTTCGTCTGGACGTTGATCCCGAAATTCACCGAGGAAGAGCGTGTCAAGATTATAAAAACCATTCCGGCCTTGCTGCGTGCGCTTTCCAAGGGCATGGACCTGGTCAAAATACACATCGATGTACAAAACCGGATTTTCCAGATGCTCGCGCAGGAGCATGCCAAGATTGTCAAACAGACATCCAAGAACATCGTTACGCGCATCGATGACACAACCGTGTGGCCAGAGGACGGTGGTGCCGACGCCTTTGCCAAATCACAGGGTATAGATACTGCTGAGGCTCCCGATTTTGAATTTTCCGCTGATGATACCGGTGAAATCCAGGTCGTCGAAAACGAGGTTGATGATGATTCGATCACGATTATCTCTGAGTCCTCTACCACCGACGTCATCGACGACCTCAACAAATTTGCCAGTGGCGTTAAGATGGGTGAAATCGCGATCGACGAAGAGATCGTGCTTTCCTCGGATGAAGACGAAGAACTGTTTGATAATATCGAAGAGGAAGGAGAGAGCTATCTGGCGCAGGCCAAGGCATTGGAAATCGGTTCCTGGGTGGAGTTTGTCGAGTCGCAATCGAAAACTCTGGTGGCAAGACTGTCCTGGAAGAGTAACGTGACCGGCAATTTCGTTTTCGTTAATCGCCAGGGGCACAAGGTTCGCAACATGACAATGAATGCGTTTGCAACGGAACTGATAGACGGTCGCGTCAAGCTTATCGAATCATCGTCAGTATTCGATCGAGCTATCCACACCATCATGACAAAGACGCAGCACTAGCGCTAAACCTCGGCGGCATAGCCGCCCATAGAACGAACACAGGCAAGTCCGGCAAGCTACCTGCGGTGATGCGTCAGAGCCTGTTTCAACGCATAACTTCTGCCTCTACCTGCATAAAAACTTTTACTCTCAAAGGGCTGGATTAACGCTTGTCGATAGCTTATCTTCACCCGTTGAAACGCCTGACTGGCATGTGTCAGTATGGCAAATCGCAGAGGAGTTTTTACCATGAGCTACACCATTGACCGACTAATCGAAGCTGCCGATTTTGAAGATGTTGACGCGAGAACACGCACGGCATTAGCAGCTCACGGCTTCGGAGTCCTCACCGAAATTGATGTGCAGGCAACAATGAAGAAAAAAATCGATGTCGATATGGACCCCTACCGTATCCTCGGTGCCTGCAATCCGAACATGGCGCACCAGGCCATCGGTATGGAACCGAAGATTGGTGCAATGCTGCCCTGTAACGTGATTCTGCGAGCGGTCGATGGTGGCGTTCAGGTCAGCGCCGTCGACCCCGTCGCTTCAATGCAAGCCATCGATAACGACGAGCTCCATGCAGTCGCTGGACAGGTGCGCGAAATGTTGTCCGAAGTGGTAAACGATATTTAGCAGCTGCGTTACTCTTTATACCTTTTGCCCGGTGATTGATTCAATACAGTTTACCAGGGCTTCGAGTTCTGACTCCTGGTTGTAGTAATGCACCGAGCTGCGAACCAGATCCGGCAGCTGTCTGCGGGTGGCATCGATCAGGGTGCTGACGGGAGAGCTGACGCTGACCTGAACCCTGTTGTCGCGTAGATGCTTTTCGACCTCGGTGGCAGCGATACCCGCAACAGAAAAAGTGACGATTCCACATTTTTTCTTACCGATATCGTGGACGCTGACGCCGGGAATTTCTGCCAGCATGAGACGTAACTTGTCTGCCAGCCTGGTGACTTCAGCCTCGATATTTTCGAGACCTATGTTCAATGCGTAGTCAATTGCGCTACCAAGGCCCAGCTTGGCGGCATAATTGCTTTCCCAGTTTTCAAAGCGCCTGGCATCCTGGCGCAACTCGTAGTGATCCGCGTCAATCCAGGTCGCTGAAAACAGATCGATCATCGGCGGATGCAGCGAATCCAGTACGCGATGACTGACAAATAGAAATCCTACTCCCCTCGGTCCGCGCAAAAACTTGCGCCCGGTGGCACTTAGAAAATCGCACTGTATCGAGTTGACATCCAGCGGTATCTGGCCGGCCGACTGGCAGGCATCCACGAGGTATAAAATATTATTCTGCCTGGCTACAGCGCCGATTACCTCGACCGGATTGACGAGTCCACCATTGGTCGGTACCTGCGTTACCGATATCAGCTTGACCCGCTCGTCGATCATACCCTTGAGCGATTCAACATCTATCTCCCCATCGGCGGTAGAAGGTATGGTTTCGACGATAACACCCTTGTCTTTGGCAATTTGCAGGTAGGCCAGGTAATTCGAAGCATACTCGGCCTCGGCGGTTAAAATGCGGTCACCCGCTGCGAAAGGAATGGCATAAAACGCCATCATCCAGCCAACCGTTGCATTTTCCACGATTGCGACTTCATCGCGGTGACAGTTGATCAGGTGTGCAACCGAATCATATACCGCTTCGATTTGATCGTGCTTGAGTCGTTCGGCTTCGTATCCACCAACAGAGGCCTCGAGCTTAAGATGCTCGATCTGTGTCTCCAGTACGCAGCGCGGCATTAACGCGGCGCCTGCGTTATCCAGGTGGCAGAAGCCTTCCTCGGATAGCAGATCCCCTGTAACTGATTGCTTATCTATGCTCATAAGTGTTTCTCTAGAATGAAGGCGGTGCAGCACACACACGCTCGTAGGGGAAACGTTCGGAAATACTGCCGGTGTATTCAAATACGTCCAGGATTATTTCAAACGCCGGCTTCGTTATTTCGACGTGCGGTGTCCAGCAACCTAACTGCTGGTAGGTTGCAATACAATTTTGCAATGCGGAATGACTGATATCGGGGAAATAGGATTGCTCGGCAGCTGCAATTTCGCTGGCTGGAGTTTCATTCAGGTATTGTCGGGCGTTGGCATAGGCGCGGGTAAATGCGCGGGCAGTATCGGTGCCGAGCCAATCGCGCGAGGCGGCCAGGCTCGAAAATGCACAGGGCCCGATTAACGGACCCACCTGCGCCACGACGTTGCCAACACCATCAACTTCGAGCTGCTGTGGATAGGGTCCCTGCTGTTGCACATACTGGCCTTCGCCAGCCCGAAAGGCCTGGTCGATGTCATCGGCCCCACCTGGCGTAATCGCGATAATTTTATCGTAGTCGATACCGGCCCGATGGCAGGCGTAGCGAAACATGGCATTTGGTTGGCCGCCACCGAACATCACCACCTCGGCGCCCTCGAGCTTGTCCCAGGAAAAAGCATCATCCGCTTCGCGCCCGCTGATGAAGAAACCATCCATCTCGTTAACCTGGGCAAAATGGAGCGGGTAGTTCGACTCGCCCTTTGCGATCGAATTGAAGGCCTGGCTTGGCGCCGACTGCACGACATGTGCCGATCCGTTGACAATCGAAGCCACCGCCGGCACTCCGGGCGGCGACACCGACCATTCATATTCGAGACCTTCATCGC
Organism: Gammaproteobacteria bacterium; assembly: GCA_029862125.1. Classification (GTDB taxonomy): domain Bacteria; phylum Pseudomonadota; class Gammaproteobacteria. Next base: position 4,351 of record JAOTXY010000082.1, read on the forward strand.
GCAGAAAACCACCCGCCATGGTTACGATCAAGGGCGTATAAAACGCGGAAAACAGCGTGAACTGGATGTTAAGTTTCGACATTATTGAGTTTCTCCGTGTATTTGCACTGGCATCATGTCACTTCAAACCAGGTCACCATGCCGCCAGCCATGTGCTCAACCATATGACAGTGGATCAACCACCGGCCTGGATTGTCAGCGACAAATTGCATCGTGCCGCTTTCACCGCGCGCAAACAGCGCGGTATCACGCCAGAATTCAGGTGTCTTATGGTAAATAAAATGGTGCCCGTGGATGTGCATTGCATGCGGCCAGCTATTATCGTTGATAACGTCGAGGCTGATCGCGGTACCGCGCCTTACGCTGAAAAGCGGTTTTTCCGGCATGCCCACGATACCATTGATCGCCCAGACTTTACGATGCTCAATAAGCTCGCGGATACCCATTTCCCTATCCTCGAATGTCGCTCCGCGCATGCCACCCATGGCGCCACCTTCCATGCTTAAAGGTACCTGCATGAATTCGTCCGGCAGGCTTGTTTGCTGCAGCGGGTTTTGTGGCAGCGCAATCGGTGTGTTCAGCATCTGTTCGCGTTTCGGGATCGGATCGTAATTGAAGCCGGCCACTTCATAGGCGTATTCACCAATCACCACCTCGATCAGCGTACGCTCGCCGGGATCAGCGGTCATATCTAAGATTAAATCGGCACGCTGACCCGGCGCCAGCCTGATTCTGCCTGCTTCGGGAGTGAAAGGTTTAACCGGCTGGCCATCAACTGCGATCACGGTGAGTTCGGGTTCATTGAATAAAAGGTTCATGACACGTGCATTCGCGATATTAAGCAGACGTAAGCGAATGCGCTCGCCCGTGGCAACCGGGTAGGACTGGTCGGTTTTACCGTTTACGGTAATCACGTTGCCGAGGCGTCCGGCGTGGGACCAGTCATGCATCGAACCCAGGCTTTTTGTATCCATCTGCATTTCCTCATCGAGACGCCAGTCATCGATCGCGAAAACCAGGTCCTGATCCACCAGCGGCGGTGATTTTTCTTCCACGATCAATACCCCGGCGAGTCCCAGTGCCAGCTGCGCCCAGGATCGCAGGTGGGTGTGATACCAGTAACTGCCAGCGTCAGGCGGTGTTAACCGGTACTCGAAAGTTTCGCCTGGCAATACCGGTTGCTGGGTCAGTCCGGGCACGCCATCCATCGCATTGTCGATGCGTAGCCCATGCCAGTGTACCGAGCTGGGTTCATCGAGCGCATTGTGAAACTGGATCGTCGATTCGCGACCCTGCGGGATACGTATCACCGGCCCCGGTATCGACTGGTTATAAAACATGACCCCGGTGGCTTTAGCTTTCTGTGGAGCAAAATTAAATTTGCCATTCGCGGCCGTTAATTGAAAAGCCGGGGGTTTCTGCCTGGCAAAGGCCATCGGTGCTCGCAGCAGCGAACTGCCGAACACACCGGCCGCCCCGGCTTTGAGGAAATCTCTGCGCCTGATCCGGTTAACCACTGCTTATGACACTCCGTGAGACATTAGTTCACCACCTGCTCCCAGCACAGGTGCAGCGCGTCGAGGCAGGAGTGCGCGAGACGACCACAGCGTTCCGGGCTCCACCCCTGGATGCGGTCCGGGGTTGCGGTAGCGTCCTTGAACGGCATTTCCAACGTCATCACCAGCGCACCAAAATGTTCTGCGAGCGAGTTCGAGCAATAGGTCATGTTGGCATTACCCCCGGAATTGGGTGGATAACCATTTTCAACCTGGAAATCCGGATTAATGTTCGCCAATGTCATCTTGTACAGTTCGAGTTGCTGTTGGCGTTCATGGTTCCAACCGGGAATGCCCTCGGTACCGGCGATAAAGTTGTAAGGTAGCGCCTCGTCACCATGCACATCGAGGCCGAAGTCGAGGCCGGTTTGCTTTATTTTTTCCAGCACGCACAGTACTTCGGGACTTTTTTCTACGCTCGGTTTATCCCACTCGCGATTCAGGTTCGATCCCGCCGCGTTGGTGCGCAAATGCCCGCGCCGGCTACCGTCGGGATTCATATTCGGCACCAGGTAAATTACCGCTTTATCGAGAATCGCGTTGACAACCGGGTCGCTATGATCGACCAGGCGATTGACCAGGCCCTCCATCCACCATTCGGCCATGGTTTCACCCGGGTGCTGGCGCGCGACTATCCAGACAACCTTGCGCCCGGACTCGCTCTCACCGAAACGTAGACAATCCATGGTCTGGCCGTCCAGCGTCAGTCCCAGGGTTTCAGCCTGACAGCGTTCACTGGTTTGGGCAAACGCGAGCAGGTCAGCGTGGCGCTCCATCGAGTAAGGTGCGAAATAGGCGAAGTACACCTGGTCTTCACTACTGTTATGTTCAATCACCAGGTTCTCGCCGTCGTAGGATGTTTCGACACGAAACCAGAATTCACGGTCGTAGCTGGCCACCGCCTGGTAACCTTCCCAGCCCCTGGTATAAGCTGCGCCAGCCGCATTGGTTACCAGGTACCTGCAATCCAGATCCTTGACGTTCGCCGCACGGAAATAAAACCATTGATAAAAATCCGACTGATTATCAGCACGTATAGTGAGCAAGATGTTGGCAGGATCGCTAGAATCGAGGCACTCGATATTGCCACCGTCGAACTGGCTGGAGATGAGCATAATTTTTCCCGGTTAAAGACTGTGTGAGAGAATACTGTATGCGCTGGATAATTTCGATTTGTTTACTGTTGATGCTGTGCGGCTGTGCCGATCTCGGCTACTACTGGCATAGCGCCAACGGCCACCTCGCGGTTATGAACCAGCGCGTCGATATCGACGAGCTACTGGCAGACGACTCACTCGCAACCGATTTACGCGAACGGCTAGAGCTGGTGCAGGAAATTCGCCGCTTTTCGATCGAGCGCCTGGAACTGCCCGCGAACGACAGCTATGACAGCTATGTCGAGCTGGATCGACCCTATGTTATACAGAATCTTTTCGCCGCAGCCGAGTTCTCAACACGGCTTTATGAATGGTGTTACCCGATCATCGGTTGCGCAAGTTACCGCGGTTACTACGACGAAGACCGTATGCTCGTCTATGCCGATGATTTGAAGTCCCGGGGCCTGGAGGTGCATATCGGCCAGGTCTCGGCCTATTCAACGCTAGGCTGGTTCGATGACCCGGTATTAAGCAGCTTTATCGACTGGCCCGACTATCGCCTCGCTGGATTGTTGTTCCACGAACTCACACACCAGCAGATCTACATCGACGATGACTCAACTTTTAACGAATCACTCGCATCGGCGGTACAGCAGGTCGGCACCGAACTCTGGTTGAAATCTCAAAACCGGACCGAGGACCTTGCTCGATTATCGCGCTGGTTGGCCTATCGCGAACAGGCGATCAAGCTGATTGAATCCACCCGTAAAACGCTGGCGGAACTCTATGCCAGCGATATCAACGCCACGGAGAAACGCGAGCGCAAGAAGCAGATATTTGTCGACGCGCGTAACCAACATGATGCGATAGCGAAAACACACCAGGTAAACGGAGGATTCACGCGCTGGTTTGCCGGTGATCTTAACAATGCCAAGATCGGATCCGTAGCCGTCTACAATTCGGAGGCCCCCGCATTTATCAACATGATTCATGCGCATCAGCTTGATTTCAAAGCTTTTTTCAATTATGTGGATGCAGTCGGTGCACTCGAAAAATCAGTCCGTGACAGCTGTCTCGCGACCTGGAAACAAACAACGAGGTTAACCGGCGGGGATTGCCCCGACATCGAGTTAGTGAGAGCTACTGCTTCCTGATGAAGTTCGAATACTTGGTATAATTCAGCTTGTAGTCTTCGAGGTTCTCGTCGAGCATTTGCTCATACTGGGCATGGAAAAACTCGCGCGCCCCGGGCATATCGCGCTCATAATCTTCGAGGGTTTCGGCGTGATGCGAAACGACATGGGCATTATAACGCGAGGCCGCGTACAGCAACGCCATGCCGACATTTTCCGGGCTGTTGGTCTCGGCCAATTCATTGGCGCGGTCGATAAACAAGTCAACCATACGACGATAGATTTCGTCGAGTTCATCGTCACTAATTGTTTCGTCAGCCATGTCAGTGCCTTACGCGGAATAAAACGCCAATGATAATACCACAGCATGTAAGGAGTGCTTACCAGATTCCGGCTCGGAGCCAAAGCGCGGGAATTACGAGTGCGTTTACTCGGGTCTTTTTTCGACCAGGTGCTCGGCAATAATTTCGGTCAGCCCCAGCAGCTCGACTTCCATTTCGTTAACTTCGACACCTTCCTCCATAACCATGCGGCAATTGGAGCAAGCGGTCACGACCGCGTCGACATTGAGCGCATCGATCTGCGATTTCTTCTTGTTAAAGGCTGTGAGTTTCAATTCCTCGGCGCGCTCGTTACTGCTGACGCCACCACCGCCACCGCAGCACCAATTCATTGCACCGTGATCGGCCATCTCGACAAAGTTCTCGGCCAGTGGTTGCAGCAGGTTGCGCGGTTGAGCCATGATGCCGCCACGACGCACGATCGAGCAGGGATCGTGAAAGGTCAGGCGTTCGTGTTCCATGCCAGTGGTTACGAGCCTTCCAGCATCGCGCAATTCGTCGAGCAATTCGAGTATATGCACGACGCGGAATGGGTAAGCCTTGCCAATGAAATTTGGCCCTTCCCAGCGCAACGCGGTATAGGCGTGGCCACACTCCGGGCTGATTACATTCTTGACCTTGAGCTTTTCGGCACCGTCGACGACTCGCTGCACGAGTTGGCCGGCGACCTTCTTGTTACCGATCTGCAATCCTGAATTTGTGGCCTCATAGGCCTCGGACGACAAGGTCCAGCTGACACCAGCGTGATCGAAAATTTTGGTAATCGACTCGAGATACTCGGGATAGAGCGCAATTTCATTGGACGACAGCAACGCGAGATAATCGGCCCCTTCGACGTCCAACGGCACTTTGAGACCTGTATTCGCCTCGACGTGTTTGATCGTCGCCCGGACCGCTTTCATGGTAATACCCATTGGGCTGCCGATATCGATCGCGCGCTGGGTCGCGCCAACCAGGCCCTCGGGTGAAAAGCCGGCCTTGGCCAGTCCATGCTTGACCTTGAAGATGACCATGGAGATATCAACGCCGACCGGGCATACCATGCTGCAGCGACCACACATCGAGCAACCATCATAAACCAGCTCTTCCCAGTCGGCTAGATCGGCCTCGGTCATGGGTTTGCTAATACCGAGTGTGCTGCTGAGTTTGCCCCAGAAGCTGTATTCCTTTTGCCACAGTTTGCGTAGTGGCTCGGTTTTGTAAATCGGCGTATAGCGCGGATCGTTGGTCTCGGTATAAAACAGGCAGGCTTCAGCGCAAATACCGCAACGCACGCAGCTCGAAAAGAAGGATTTTACCTTGCCGTCGATTTCGCCGCGCAGGGTTTCGAGACCGCGTTCGAGTCTTTCACTCATTGGATTAGCCTCCTAGGCATCGATGCCGCGCCGTCCGAACCAGGCACCGGTAAAGGCGCGGCTGGGCAAGAAGGTGAAGGTGTGCATCAAAGTGCTGAACGGAAAATAAATCAGCCAGATCTCGACCGTGAAGCGGTGCAACAGTCGCAGCGCAGTCGATCCCTCGAGCAGTGCGAAACAGCCGGTGAGCATGACGACGAAGGTCAGGATTGCGGCGACGTGATCGTCGAGAGTCGATATCAGCCGGCTGACCGGGTTCACCACCCGCCGCAGCCACAACATGATCAGACCAAGAAAAGCGAACTGGGCGGAGACGATAAAGGCCCAGTGTGGCATCGGTGTCCAGCCGAAGCCGAGTAAGTTTTCCTCGAGAAACAAAACATGGGGCGCAGCAAAAAACAGTAGCGCGAACAGGCCCAGATGAAACAAGTACCCCGCAACAACCTGTATGCGGATTTGCGGTGCAATTTCATGGTGTGGTACGAAACGACTAAAGACATTGCGCCAGGCCCCGCCAGTAGCAGAGCCGCGTGCAACCGAGAGATCGGTTTTACTGCGGGCAAAAACGATACTGGCTAATTGCCACAGCACGCCGATGCAAAACACCACGAGCGCAAAATACCACAACGGCCCGTCGATCAAATATTCAATCATGCCTCTTTCTCCATCGCCGTGTCAGGTTTACTACCCTGCAGGCGGGCATATTCCTCGGCTGAAATCACCATTTCATTTTCATGGCACTCCTTCGCCCAGCGATCGTGATGCGCTTCAACCCAGTTGATATCGACATACCCCGACTTCATTCCTTCGAGCGAACCCTCGGTACCGATAGAGCCCATGTACATATGGCCAATCGAAATGGCAGTTAGGATGATCGCTCCGAATACGTGTACCAGGTGCGATATTTCCATCACCAACCTGCCCTGGCCGAAATTGGGTGATACCAGGACCAATCCACTGATTGAGATGACGAGACCGATCAATATCACTATCCAGTACCAGGTCTTTTCACCCATGTTGAAGAATCCACCGGATACATGGCCATCGCCAATAAAGCCACCGCCCTTTAGCAACCAGGCCAGATCGCCCTTTTCATAGATATTTCGTTTCACAAAACTGAAAAGCATCATTAAAAGCGAAACCAGGAAAATCGGTCCGAACAGGTTATGGCCTTCCTTGCTGGCTGAGGCTATTAGTGAAAAGATTTCCTTGCCGAATAGCGGGATCAGTAACGGACGGCCCACCAGCAATATCAGCCCGGTTACTGCAAGGAACAGGAATACAATAGCCAGGGTCCAGTGCACGATACATTCGTATTCGGTGAAACGTTTCACCATCTGCCCCGACAGTCCGCCTTCGATGCCAACCTTGCCGCGCAATACGTAGAACAGCACAAGCACAAGAAAAACCACGCCGAGGACCATCGGTGCGTATTTAACCGGATTCTCGATTCGAAAGCGGGCCCACTGGCCTCCGCGGGAATTGATCAGCACGCCGGTTTCAACACCCTTGACCTGGCTAATGCCGGTGACCGCTGAATCGCGTTGCCGCACTTCGCGCCACAGTTCACTGCCCGGATTGATCGCCGAAACACCCTGCGGGAAGTCTTCATGTTTCTGCGGTATTGCCGCATTGGACAATTGCGGCAGGAGCAGGCTTAGCGACAACAGGATTATCGACGCCGATCTTGTAAAGCAATTAAAAAAGTATTCCTGGAGAAAATAAACCAAGCTGTATCCCGCGCGGCCCTGATTAATCAGACAGGATAAAACAGCATTTTATTTAGACAACAACTACTACAGCAGTTATTGATCCAGAACAAGAAAAACCATCGAAGGTATTGACGTTAGCCTGAGGGTTCCGTCGATTCGCGCTGCCCCGGAGCCGGACTGGCCTGGGCCTGGGTCTGCGCCACTGGCTCACCCGAGTCCTTGACCTTCTCATACCACAGGTCGTGGTGTTCCTTGGCCCAGTTAGCATCGCAATAGCCGGTCTTCATGACTTCGAAAGTCGCTTCCAGCGCCGCGGTACCCATATAAATATGACCAAACGACACCACGATCAGGATGATCGCAGATACGCTGTGCACCCAGTGATAAAACTCCATGGTGGCGCGGGTTTGCTCGAAAATCGGAAAATCGAGCACCATACCGCTGATAATCACCGCCAGACCGACGATCGATGCCAGCCAGAACCAGAGTTTCTCGCCCGCGTTATAGCGACCGCTACTGGCGTGTTTGCCGAACAGTCCACCGCCTTTTAACAACCACTGCAAATCAAGTTTCGGTGACGGTATATTGTCGCGCACAAACAATATAAACAGCCATGTCAGTGCCAGCATGAAGACGGGACCGAGGTAGTCATGCAGAAATTTGGCAGCAACGGCGATACTACCGAAACCCTCGGCACCGAAAACAGGAATAAGAAATTTGCGACCCAGCAGCAGGGTTAAACCGGTTAGGCCAAGCGTCACGAATAGAATCGCCGTGGTCCAGTGCGCGGCTCGCTGACTCGTCGTAAAACGCAATATCTTGACGCCCGAACGTCCTTCTTCGAGCATGATGCGACCACGCAGTAAACGAAAAATCGCGATGATAATCAGCACGATTAAAATCGCTGCACCTGCTTTTGGCACCAGTTCTTGCATACGGTACTCACGCCAGGACTGACCCGATACATTAACCAACACATTCGCACCCGGTGATTTGACCTGGCTGATACCCTCGATTTCACCGTCTCGCTGACGCACTTCGCGCCACAGATCAGTGCCTGGATTGATCGACAGCAGACTTGCTGGCGGGGGAGGAGGGTCGGCGGCCTGTAGCTGGAAAGCGGACAATAACAGGCAAACCATCATTAACAATGTATGGATTCTCACGACTCTCACCCTTTTCTATATTTTATTTAGGCTCCGCTGGATAAATCTCGAAACGTCCCTGTATCGAGTTTATCTAAAGCACTGCGGATTTAACCTTTGAGCTGGTTCACACCCCACTCAAAAGCGCTCGCACCACGGTTGATGACACGCTTGCGGTAGATATCCGAAAGGACGTCTGCATCACCGGCCAGCAAGGCCTTGGTAGCGCACATTTCTGCGCACAGTGGCAACTTGCCTTCCGAGACGCGATTGCGGCCGTACTTCTTGTACTCCTCGGAGCTGTGATCATCTTCCGGACCACCGGCACAGAAAGTACATTTGTCCATCTTGCCGCGCGACGAGAAGGCCGACGATTCTGGAAACTGCGGCGCACCGAACGGACAGGCGTAGAAGCAGTAACCGCAGCCGATACAGATGTCCTTGTCGTGCAACACGATACCGTCACCAGTGGTGTAGAAGCAGTCTACGGGACAAACCGCGGCACAGGGTGCGTCGGCGCAGTGCATACAGGCGACCGACAGGGAACGTTCACCCTGCTCGCCATCCTTGATCGTCACCACGCGTCGACGGTTGACCCCCCAGGGGATGTCGTGTTCGTTTTTACAGGCGGTTACGCAGGCATTACATTCGATACAACGTTCCGCATCACAGTAGAATTTCATACTAGCCATTTCTCAATCCCCCTTAAGCTTTCGTAATGCGACAAAGGCTGCATTTCGATTCCTGCATCTGCGTCACCGAATCGTAGCCGTAAGTAAATGCCGTATTGGCCGCCTCTCCCAGCACGTAGGGAGCTGCACCTTCCGGATACTTGTCCCTCAAATCCTCGCCCTGGAAGTGTCCGGCAAAGTGGAACGGCATGAACGCAACCCCGGAACCAACCCGGCGCGTTACCATCGCCTTGACCTTGACCTTGGCGGCCTCCGCGCCTTCGACCCAGACGTCGTCTCCATCCTTGATGCCGGCGTTGTTGGCGTCGCGTGGATGAATTTCAACGAACATGTCCTGCTGTAGCTCAGCCAGCCATGCATTGGATCGGGATTCGTCGCCACCTCCTTCATATTCGACCAGTCGTCCCGAGGTGAGAATAATCGGGTAGTCCTTGGAGAAATCGGTCGCCTGAATTGACTTGTAACGCGTCGGCAGGCGCCAGAATGACTTGCGATCCTCGTAGGTCGGGTACTTCTCGACCAGGTCGCGCCGCGACGTGTACAGCGGCTCACGATGAATGGGCACCGGATCCGGGAAAGTCCAGACCATCGCTCGCGCCTTGGCATTACCAAACGGCGAACAACCGTGCTTGATCGCAACCCGCTGAATTCCGCCGGACAAATCGGTCTTCCAGTTC
>JAOTXY010000163.1 GCA_029862125.1 Gammaproteobacteria bacterium
AGACATATGCGACAGTTGCAACATGCCGCCCGATAGCTGCTCGTGAATATCAAGCGTCACCGGGTCTGCATCGTAAGCCAATCTCAGGTCTTTCGCGTTAACGGAGGTGAAGGACAGCAGGCTCGCCATCACCAGGCAGGTGGTTAATAGAAAACGATTTTTCATCGTATTATCTCCTTTGTCAGTGTGTGTCGTGCTTCATATTTCGGTTTTTAAAAAAACGTCAAAAATCGATTATTATAAATTATACGGTTGCTTCGACTTCATAAATTTTATCAAAGCGTGGCATCAAGCCGAGTAATTCAATACTGTACTCATTCTGCGGATGCTCAAAGAAATCCTCGCTTTCAGCGGTTTCAAGTATACGACCATGCCGCATGATCGCAACCCGATCACACATTTGCCGGATTACCGGTAAGTCATGGCTGATAAATAACATCGTCAGGCCCAGTTCGTCTTGCAGGTCTTTCAGCAGGTTCAGAATTTGTGCCTGTACCGAAACGTCCAGCGCCGAAGTCGGCTCATCACAGATCAGCAGCCTCGGTCGGCTGGCGAGCGCCCGCGCGATCGAAATTCGCTGTCGCTGTCCACCGGAAAATTCATGTGGATATTTGAGCCCGGCAGCACGGCCGAGCCCGACATGGTCGAGCAGGTCGCCGACGATGGTTCTGATTTCCTGTGGTGGCGCGAGGCGATGAAACTGGATCGGTTCGGCGATGATATCGTCTACCTTCATACGACTATTTAGCGAAGAGTAGGGATTCTGAAATACCATTTGCATTTGCAGTCTCGCCTGCTGGACGGCAACTGGGTCCGGGTTATCAACCAGCTCTATCCCGTCGAATTTGATCGAGCCGCTGTCGGGTTTTTGCAGGCCCGCGACCATGCGCGCGATAGTCGATTTTCCTGAGCCACTTTCACCCACCAGGCCGAAGGTTTCGCCCTGTTTTACGGTCAGGTTGACATCCCGGGTTGCCTGTAAATATTTGCGATTCTTCTTCAGAAAAGCGTCCCGGGTTACAAAACTTAAATTGAGATCTTTTATTTCCAGTAAGTCCTGAATGTTCTCGTGACGCGTGCCCTGGCCCAGCCAATGGGTTTTGACATCGATGTGTTTAAGTCCTTTTGCCGTGGTTTCGATGTATTCAACGAGGGGAAATCGCTCAATTTTCTTGCTCGATCGAGGCACCGCGCTGATCAGGCTCTTGGTGTATTCATGTTTGGGGGAGGTCAGAAGCTCGGCGGTTTTACCGATCTCGACCATTTTGCCGCGGTACATGACCGCGACGCGATCGGTGACACTGGCGATAACGCCCATGTCGTGGGTAACCAGCAGGCAGCCGACCTGGCGTTCGCGGCATAGCTTGCGAATCAACGACAGGATCTGGTCTTGCACCGAAACGTCGAGCGCGGTAGTGGGTTCATCGGCAATGAGCAGTTCCGGATCACCCGCCAGCGCGATAGCAATTACCACGCGTTGGCGCATGCCACCGGAAAATTGATGCGGGAATTGCTTGATGCGCACTTCGGGATCCGGAATCCCGACCTGATCGAGCAAATCAACCGCGACACGGGAGGCTTCTTTGGGATCCTCAATGCCCAGGTTTTTATTAATGGTTTCGACCAGCTGGTTTTCAACCGTGAACAGCGGATTCAGCGAGGTCATCGGATCCTGAAAAATAAAACCGACGCGAGAGCCGCGAATCTTGATGATTTCCTTGCTGCTAAAGGTCGATATCTTGGTGTTATTGAGGAAAATATCGCCCGACGAAACCCTGCCGGGGGCGCTCAGCAACTGTACGATGCCGTTACCGATGGTGGATTTACCGGCGCCGGATTCGCCGACCAGGCCGAGTATTTCGCCGGGGCTAAGTTCGAAGCTCACCTCGTCAACCGCACGTTCGGTGCCGTGTCGGCCAGGAAACTCAATACAGAGATTCTTGATGGTCAGTAAACTCATGTTGCGGGAGCCTGACTAGCTAAACGCGAAATATGATACATGTCCTGAGCTGTCGTGATACTAGTTATAGTTATAAGCGCTCTACTCTAACATTCGGTTATCGGTACCGCTATATTTGTTTAGTCAGTGCGGGAGACGTTCCCGGACCAAACCGGATGTTATCGCCGCGGCTAGTAAGTGGGGACCTCTCCAAGCAGCCACTCCACCTGGTTATCACTCTCCAGGGACAGGCGTTTTCGGGTCTGGTAATTGAGTTGGGGGGCGGATAATAGTAGTTGCTGGTAAGCACCTGCTTCGATGGCGATCAATCCGCAATCGGTGGTCGCGGTCATTTCGACGACGTGATTTTCTGTGTAGGGACGCCAGCCCAGTTCCGTACCATTGACAATTGTTTCTTCGCCGCCGTCTTCGCCGGCAATCGACCCGGAACCCTCGACAAAGATATACATATGAGTGTCTTCGAGTTGCCTGGTTGTACCATTTTCGATCACCTGCCATTCAGCGATACGTGCAATCTTGTCGGTGACCGTCGCGGAAATTTCGGCAAACTGGGGCAGTAGCTTGATTACGGGGCGCAGCAGCCATCTATTTTCGAGTATTGCCTGTAAGCCACTGTAACGAATAAAGCTGCGAAAGGTTTCTTCAGCGAAAACACAGACGGTCACGGGTGTCCTGGCGATAACGCTGGCGTTGCGTATGCCGGTCCCGGTGAGTATCGCCATTTCACCGATAACATCACCGGCCTGTAGCAACGCGACTGTCTCGCGATTATCCTCCGTGACTCGCACCACCTCGCAGTAGCCGGTGAGAATCAGGTAGACTGAACCATGGCTTTCCGTCTCCTGCACGATAATCACATCCTCGGTGTTGTAGCGATAGATTTCCTGCTCGGCGAGCAGGTTGCGCATCCAGCGGTTGGGGAATGGTTGTCCCAGCCACAGGCTTAAGTAATGGTTGATCTGCGAGGCATAGATCATGCTGTCACCCTCGATCAGGGTGTAGCGCTTACCCGCGCTGGCGAGCGAGAAAGTCGTTTGCAAGGCATGCGGTACTTCTTCGACATGAACGAAGACAACGCGGTCGGCCTGTGATTGTAGTGCGTCGTTTGGATCGCCATGAATTTCGCCGGCACCGCCATCGGCAATCAGCAGGTGAAAATTATGCGTGTAGAGTCGTTCCAGGTTGGCAAGCGTCTCTGCGCGCACGATTCCGGATTTTCCCAATTCACGGACCCGGGCCATATTCTGGTTGTCACCAACGATGCAAACATCTCTAAACTGGCCTTTGTGAACGGTCGAGAAGGTAGCGCCAATGGTCGGTATGCTGTGTACCGTGTTATGGATTTCAATGTTGAGCCCGTAGTAGTTAATGGTGTCACCGGGCTTAACCTTGATTAACTCGAAGTGTTCCCTGACCGTGTCGGGACTCCAGCCGAGACCGCAACCCAGCTTCTCCATTGCCATGTTGAAAATTTCCAGGGTGGTGATGACCTCGACACGATGCGGCATTTCCATTAGTGGAAACATCGCACAATGGTCATCGTGGAGGTGAGTCAGGAATATTGCCGAGATTTGGTTTTTGGAGATGCCGCGTGCGAATAGATGCTGGTCGAGAAACGGGATCGAATCGATCAACAGGTAATCGCCGTTGTAACAAAGTGCGAGTCCGCTACAGGGTTCCTCGGTCGCAAATCCCGATGCGCCGCCCAACACCTCGATTCCCAGCTTGGCCAGGCCCCCGGGAACATAGTCTATCGGTACCGGGTAGGGCGGGTTGACTTCGACATCTTCGTTCAGGTCGACGTAAACGTCACCTCCCTGGCGCGACACCAGGTAAC
>JAOTXY010000083.1 GCA_029862125.1 Gammaproteobacteria bacterium
CTCCGTCATATGATCATGCCGAGATCACGTCGCTGGCGGGCGCCACCCTCGGCCTCGAGATGCTATACCGGTTCGCCGCCAACCGGGCTTAACTACTCAATCCAGCGCGGGTATTTCGCGTACAAATAATGGCGCATAAATATCCTCGCTCGACTCCAGGTAACGCGCCGCCGAGTGGCCATCGTAAACCGCGGCCGCAACCGTACCCGGGGCATTGCAATCGCCGATTGCGCGCAGGGTTTTAAAACGATCTTCGTGCTCCAGTAAAGCCTGGCACAAGACATCATCCGATTGCCGCGATGTCACCAGGACCAGGGTGTCGAAACCAACCTGCTGCCGATGCTCGTCGCTGTAGATATTGGCAATCGTCGCCTGGCCCGCTTCAACCTCCAGCAGTTCATGCGAAACCACTATCTCTACCCCAAGTGACAGTAGCCTGGCCTGGATTTTCTCCTGCTCAAGCGTGTAGTGAGTCCAGCTCGACACTATCGACTCCGGGGTAACCAGGCAGACCTCATGGCCCTGGTTGCGACAACGCTCCGCGATGGTACTGCCCATAAAGTAATGATCGTCATCGTAAATCAGCACCCGGCCGCTGATTTCAGTTCCCGCAAGCACATCGTCCGGGGTTAACGCCGAACCATTTTCGAGACCTGCAACCGGAAAAGCGTGCTGTCGACCAACGCCATCGCGGCGCCAGTGAGAGCCGGTCGCAATCAATACATGCGGTATCTGCAATTCGATGATGTCGTTCGCACTTAGATGATTGCCGAGGTAGATTTCAACATTAGGTTTTTGTCTGATCTGGTTTTCTCGATAGTCCCGCACGCGTGCATAGCTCGCCATTCCCGGTAACTCGCTTTCGCGCGAAACACGGCCACCGAGCGTATCAGTGGCCTCGGCCAGAGTCACCTGATAGCCGCGGTTGGCTAGCTGCAGCGTGGCCTCTAGCCCGGCCGGACCGGCTCCGATGACCAGCACTTGATCTTCGCTCGCTGCGGCCTCGATCTTTTCCGGGTGCCAGCCCTGCTTCCACTCTTCTCCCTGGGTCGGATTCTGGGTACAGCGAATCGGTGCCACCAGGTTGTCCTGGGCGACACAGATATTACAGCCGATGCATTCGCGAATGTCTTCGATTCGACCCTGATCAATCTTGCTCGGCAGAAAGGGATCGGCAATCGACGGGCGTGCCGCGCCGATGAGATCGAGCACTCCGCGCTTTATTTGCGAAACCATCGCGTCTGCAGAAGTAAACCTCCCTACCCCGACGACTGGTTTACTGGTCAGCGTTTTGACAAACGCGGTATAGGGTTCCTGGAAACCCTCGTTGGGCTCGAATCGTGCAGTGGCCGAATCATTAGCCCAATCGCTGATATTGACATCCCATAGATCCGGGATCTCGGCCAGCATGCCGACAATATCGCGTCCTTCGCTTTCCCATTGCAAGCCATCCTGGCCCATCAATTCATCGGTTGCAAAGCGAAACGCAACGGCGCAATCATGCCCGACAGCCTCTTTCACGTCTGTGAGAATTTCTTTCGTGAGTCTGACCCTGTTTTCGAGGCTACCGCCATACTCATCACTGCGCTGGTTATATTGCTTTTTAAAAAAATGCTGTAACAGGCTTAAATTGTGTCCGGCATAGACATAGACGATATCGTAGCCCGCCTGGCGTGAGCGTTTTGCCGCCTCGACGTGCCAACGCCGTACGTCGGCGATATCGCGTTTGCTCATCGCGCGTGCCTGGATCGGTAAATCGGTATGCACCGGTATCGCACTCGCAGACATCGGCGCGATACGGCTATACAGATTGGGGGTATGACTGCCGTTATAGACTAGTTCGATACCAGCAAGCGAGCCATGCTCATGCACCGCGTCGGTCATCAATCGGTGCTGCGGAATATCCCGATCGTCCCAGATGCGCCCCTCGTAGGAGGGTGTTATCTCCGCGCTCGGATGAATTTCTGCCTCCTGGGTACAAACCACGCCCCAGCCACCCTCGGCCTTGATACCGCGATTAGCGGCTTCCGCGCGCGGGCGGCCAAAACCCAGCGAATTGCAATGCGGTACCTGGAAAAATCGGTTCGGTGCCGTTACCGGGCCTATTTTTACCGGCTCAAATAAAATATCGTAGCTGGGATCGCGTGCCATAGACTAACCCACGGCAGCGACATTAGCCTTTGATCGCAGGCGCTCGTTTTCCTCTTGCAGGCTGCCCGTTTCGGGTTCCTGGTCCAGCGTAACCACCGGCAGGACTTCGCGTAACCGGTTTTGAAACGAGCCGATTCCGAGTTCCAGGTCCGATAGTAAAACGCCATCAAACGCGCTTGAGCGCATACCCTCGGCAGCCCATTCGATCAGCCGAATATCTTCGTTACCGACATCCATGTTGATATCGCGGTTCAGCTCGCGCGCCTTTTGCATTTCCGGGCGCTTGTCGGGCATTGCATAGGTAACGCCCGCCATGACGCTCGTCTGGTTGCCGTTCGGATAGATCTGGTAGATTTCGATCTGATCGGGAAACAGGGTCAACACAAAGCCGGGGAACATTCCCCAGTAAATCCACAGGTGTTGGTGCGACTCTGGCAGGTAGCTGTCTTCTGGCAAGGCAGCGACGTAATCGCGATTGCGCTCGAGACGATGCTTGCGTTGATTGATGACCCCAAATGAGCGGTTCAATCCACTTTTAAGCGGTTGATCGGTATAAGTCGCGCCCACCAGGTCGAACAGCTCGGGATGACCGACTGGCACATGGTAACCCTCGTTATCGATATCGAGCACTGCCTTCCAGTCAAGATCGAAGTTGTATTGATAAGGTTCGTCAAGTGGCAGCATTTCCTCGATACGATAGAGACCAATCTCCTCTGCCGCCTCGGCAAACAACTCGGCTACCGCGGGACCCTCACCCCCGAAACGTATAAAGATCATGCCCTGCCAGACCTCGCAGTCGAGCGACTTGAGCCCAAACTGTGATTTATCGATTTCCGGAAAAGCGTTCGCTTTCGGGATATTCTTGAGCGTGCCATCGAGGTTATAGGACCAGCCATGAAACGGGCAGATGAAAGCTTTGCCACAGTGGCCCTTGTCATCACCGACGACGCGCGACGCGCGATGCCGGCAAACATTGTGGAATGCACGCACCTGTCCGTCCTGGTCGCGCACCACCACGGCGCGCTCGTTGGCCATCGCAAAACACTGGTAATCTCCGCTGTTGGGTATGTCCGAAACATGCCCAACAAACATCCAGTTGCGTAAAAACACCTGCTCCATTTCGAGCTGGGTCAGTTCGTCACTATTGTAAGTCCAGGCGGGTAAGCCCTTGCGGCTACCAGCCTGTTGGTAGATTTCTTTCGCAGATAGAAACTTCATCACTAAACCTCTTAATTCTCACTAACTACTGCTTTCAGACCTGGATTGCCATCTAGGCTGCCGGGGAAGGATGATGGTGACCGTCGGCCTGGTAATCCGCCTCCAGCTTACTCACTTCTTCCATTGCCAGCAAAATTCCCTGTCGCAAAATTGAAACCATCTCATCAATTTGTTCTTTGGTGATGGTCAAAGGCGGTGACATGACGCACATATTGATGATCGGGCGTACGATCAATCCGAGCGACTGGCAGTGTTTATCGATGAGATTACCAATTTCGTAATCCATGGCGAGATCATCATCACCCTGCTTCAGCTCACATTGGACGCAGGCCATCAGCCCCTGGCCACGCACGTCGCTGACGATCGGGATGTCACGCAGGGCCTGCATTTGTTGTTGCAGGTAGGGTCCGGTTTCCCGCGCCTGTTCAAACAGCTTTTCACGTTGCATGATTTCGAGATTCTTGATCCCGGCAGCCGCTGCGACCGGGTGTCCCGAGTAGGTAAAACCATTCGAAAATACTGCAGAATCACCACCGTTGGCCTTGATCTCCTGCACCAGGCGATCCGATACCAGGAACGCGCCCATCGGAATATAACCCGAGGTCAGTCCCTTGGCCGTGGTAATAATGTCGGGCGTGATGCCAAACACGTCTTGTGACGCAAAGCAGTGTCCCAGGCGACCGAAGGCGGTGACAACCTCGTCCGACAGGTAAAGCATGTCGTGCTTGCGGCAAACTTCCAGGCAGCGCTGATGATAGCCTTCAGGCGGAACGATGACGCCACCCGATGCCAGGATCGGTTCGGCGACGAATACCGCGCAATTTTCAGAACCCACCTCGGCGATCATGTTTTCGAGATTGGCAACGCAGGCATCCAGGAACTCGGCATCGGACTGATCCGCAGGCTTGTACAGGGGATGCGGCGCCTCGATGTGGTGTACCAGCCGGGTCTCGAAATCGAGGTTACTCTTATCGCGTTCCTTGCCGGAGATACTGCCACCGAGATAGGTGCTGCCGTGATAACCTCGCTTTTGCGAAATGATATGTTTCTTGCTGCGCTTGCCGCGCATGTTGTTGTAGAACTGCACGAATCGCAGTGCCGAGTCGACCGCGGTCGAACCACCGGTGGTAAAGAAAACGTGGTTCAGATCGCCCGGAGACTGCTCGGCAATCATTGCCGCAAACTCCGCTGCGGGGCCGGTCGTCATCGACCACGGTGAAACGTAGGGTAGCTCCATGATCTGGTCATAAATCGCCTGCGCCATCTCTTTACGGCCATGGCCGATATTGACACACCACATGCCGGCCGGCGCATCGAGCAGACGGTTACCCTCGCTATCGGTTACGTAAACACCCTCACCTTTATTCAACAACGTGCGTTGATGACCGCCAATTTTCACCATATCGTCCCAGGGATGAATGAATAAATTGTCGTTCTGTTTGAGTTCTGCCGATGTGCTCATCTCTGCACTCCCCCGAGAATTATGATTTAGGATTCAATAATTGTATTTATTTTTTAAATTTTTGCAATATATTTCAATAATATAGACATTTTTATTGACCATTTACTCAGTAAAAGGTAAGGTTACCCCCAATTAATACAGGGTTATATATTTTGGCAACACCGGTTACCGAAAAAAATTTCGCCGGCCGCAATCGCAAAAGCCAGAGTGAATTTCGCAAGCGGCAATTGATCGATGCAACCATGGACTGCATCGATAAACTCGGTATTTCGCAAACCACGCTCGCCCGTATCGCCGAACGCGCCGGCCTGTCGCAGGGCAATGTCGTGTTCCATTTTCAAAGCAAGGAGGCGTTACTCGACCAGACCTTGCGCTATCTCAGCGATGAATACCTGTCAAACTGGCAATCGGCACTGGCAGCTGCCGGTTCGAATCCACTGGCTCAGCTTTGCGCTCTCATCGAGGCATCGTTCGCCCCGCAGATCTGTAATCGCAGGAAAATCAGCGTATGGTTTGCATTCTGGGGCGAATCGCGATCGCGGCCGAGGTACATGCGCGTCTGTGGCGCTCACGATAAAGCGTTTTCTGACAAGTTGTTGGCGCTGTGCGAGGCAATCGAGGCACAACATGGTGCGCGCCTGCAGGCAGCAACCGCCGCACTCAGTATCGAGGGCATGATTGACGGCCTGTGGCAAAATTTTCTGATTGGTCCACCTGGATTTAAACGCGACCGCGCGATTCGGGCGGTGTTTGAACTATTTGATACAATTTATCCAAATCTGAGGAGGTGCTGATTACCTAATCATGTGATCACAATATTTGATTTTTTTATGTTAACATCCGCTCAAACTATTGATGTGACAGGCTATTCGTCATTATGCTAAGGTTTTCGCGTTACGAATACATTTCAGATGCCTGGCACCGTTAAGCTGCCGTACAGACTGGAAACACAATAATAAGTTTAGCATTCAAAACTAGTATGAAATTCCGAGGAGGAATTATGAACAAAGACACTACCTTTAAATCCACGCTGATTGGTTTGACCGCCGTCGCGATGCTAACAGGCGCGTCGATCGCATCAGCGGCCGGTAAGCTCAACGTCAGTAACTGGGCCGAGTACATGGCCGAGGACACCATCGAAAACTTTGCTAAAGAATATGATATCGACGTTACTTTCACACCCTACGAATCCGTCGAAGCGATCGATTCCAAGTTACTCGCCGGTAACTCGGGTTACGACGTGGTTTCGCACGCGGCTTCGCAAGTAGCGCGCCTGGCCAAGGGCGGCATATTACGCAAAATCGACAAGACCAGGCTGGATAACTTCAAACACATGAGCCCCGATGTCATGGCACAGATCGGCAGCAAGTGGGATCCGGGTCATAATTATTTCGTCCCCTTTATGTGGGGCACGCACGGCGTGACCTATAACAGGGAACTGGTGCTGGAAACCTACCCTAACGCACCAATCGGTTCGATCGAAATGATTTTCGATCCCAAGCATATGAAGGAACTGGCCAAGTGCGGTGTTGCCTTCATCGATTCGCAGACTGACGTCATTCCAATGGCGTTGACGCACCTGGGGTACCCGCCGGATTCGACCGATCGCGCCCATTATAAAGAGGTTGAGGAATTCCTGCTCAAGATACGCCCATACATCAAAACCTTTGATAACTATGCCTATCAACGCATGCCCGAAAAAGAGTTTTGTGTCGCCGTCACCTGGGGGCCGGATGGTTTACTCGCGATGTCAGGGGCCGAAGAAGCTAATACCGGAGTGGTTCTCGATTTCTTCCTGCCAGCGATTCCGAACTTCTGGGTTGACGGCTGGGTCATCCCCGGGGATGCCAAGAATATCGAGAACGCGCACTTGTTCTTGAACTACATGATGCGTCCGCAGGTTGGTGCCAACGACAGTAACTACACCTGGTACGCGACCGCGAACAAGGACGCCATCCCGCTGATCGACGAAGCGGTTACTAGTAGCACGGCTGCTTTCCCGACCGCAGGACAAATTTCAACCATGTATACGCTAAATCCCCTGCCACCCAAGGCGGAGCGCATACGCACCCGAACCTGGACCAACTTCAAGGCCGGAAACTAGCAATACGAAACCGGGGTGAGCAATCACCCCGGTTTTTTTTGGTTGGCATATAATGGGGAGAATATGTCACAGCAGATAGATTATAACGACCGTCCCTGGCTAGACCCTGACGCCGAACCCTTCATCAAGGTGCAAAGCGTCAGCAAGCACTTCGGCGACTTCACCGCGGTCGATAGCGTCGATCTTGAAATTTATAAAGGTGAGTTGTTCTGTCTGCTCGGCGGCTCGGGCTGTGGTAAAACCACGCTGCTGCGCATGCTCGCCGGATTCGAAACTCCTTCTTCTGGTTCGATACTGATCGACGGCATCAACATGACCGACGTGCCGCCGTACGAACGCCCGGTCAATATGATGTTTCAATCCTATGCGCTGTTCCCGCACATGACCGTGGAAAACAACGTCGCCTATGGTTTGAAGCGCGACGGCGTAGCAAAAATGGAGATTGCACAGCGCGTCGAGGAGATGCTGGCGATGGTCGAGCTGACCCAGTTTCGCAAGCGTAAACCGCACCAGCTATCGGGAGGGCAGAGACAACGTGTCGCGCTGGCGCGCGCGCTGATCAAGCAACCCAAGATGCTGCTGCTCGACGAACCACTGGCAGCACTCGACAAGCGTTTGCGAGAGCAAACCCAATACGAGCTGATGAATCTCCAGGAAAAACTCGGCGTCACATTCGTCGTTGTAACCCACGACCAGGAAGAAGCGATGACCCTGTCGACCCGTATCGCAGTCATGGATGTTGGGCGCTTTCAGCAAATCGGGACCCCGACCGAAATTTACGAATTCCCGAATTCGCGCCTGGTGGCCAATTTTATCGGTAATGCCAACATGTTCGAGGGTCGTGTCAGCGAAAACGGTACCGACCACGTTGTCGTGGAGAGCAAAGATCCGGCTTGTAACTTTTATATCGATCACGGCATGTCGATCCAGGAAGGCAGTAAAGTCTGGGTGGCGGTGCGACCGGAGAAGATAAAAATATCCAAACAACCTCCCGGCGAAACCAGCACCAACAGCATCAAAGGCATGGTCGGAGATATCGGTTACCTGGGTGGAACTTCAACTTATCGTGTTCTGATTGGAGATCAGCGAATCGTGGAAATCACATCGCCCAATCTGAATCGCCCAAAGGACGGCAACCCGCCGATCGACTGGGACGAGGAGGTCTACCTGAGCTGGGAGCCTTCCAGTCCGGTGGTATTGACCAAATGAGCACGCCGGCGGAAACTGTTGTCGCGGAGCAAACTACGACGCAAGACCGGCTGGTTCATCGACTGACTCATTTTTTACAATACCACTGGCGCACTTTGGTCTTGCTGGTTCCTTTCCTGTGGCTGCTGTTGTTTTTCCTCGCTCCGTTTTTCTTCGTGCTCAAGATCAGTCTCGCGGAATACACGCTGAAGAGCCCACCGTACACCGATTTGATCCAATGGGCGGACGAAGGCGTCATGCAAATCCGTATCGTGGTCGACAATTTCGCCTACCTGTGGGACGACGACCTGTACGTCAACACCTACCTGAGCTCGGTCAAGATTTCGACCATATCGACCATTCTGTGCCTGTTAATTGGCTACCCGATGGCTTACGCGATCGTACGCTCAAACCACACTACCAAGCATATCCTGTTAATGCTGGTCATCCTGCCGTTTTGGACTTCGTTCCTGCTGCGCGTCTACGCCTGGATGGGCCTCCTCAACGACCAGGGCCTGATCAACGACATCCTCACCGGGATGGGCTTCGAACCGCTCCGCATGATGTACACCCATTTCGCGGTTTACGTCGGCATCGTCTACACCTATGTACCGTTCATGATCCTGCCGCTCTACGCCAACATGGAAAAACTCGACTGGACCCTGCTCGAAGCAGCGGCCGACCTCGGTGCCAAACCGATGACGACTTTTTTTACGGTGACCCTGCCGATGACGCTGCCGGGGATCATCGCGGGCTCGCTTTTGGTATTTATCCCGGCGACCGGTGAGTATGTCATCCCGGATCTGCTCGGCGGCGGTAATGTATTGATGATCGGCCGCGTGTTGTATAACGAATTCCACCAGAATATCGACTGGCCGGTAGCGTCCGCGGTCGCGATCGCCTTGCTGCTGGTGCTGGTCATTCCGATGATGCTGTACCAGCATATCCAGGCGAAGGAGGTTGAATCCCAGTGAATGCCCGACTCTCCACCTTCCTGATCACCTCGGTGTGCTTCGTGATCGCGTTTCTGTACGTTCCCATTTTCATGCTGATCGCCTACTCGTTCAACTATTCCAAGCTGGTTCCGGTCTGGGGCGGATTTTCGGTTCGCTGGTACGAAAAATTATTTTTTGACAGCCCCGAAATCTGGGAAGCCGTGGTGCTAAGCCTGAAAATCGCGACCGTGAATGCCTGCTTCGCGACCATCCTCGGTACCCTCGCAGGCCTGGCACTGGTGCGTTTCGGGCATTTTCGTGGTCGCACGCTGTTCACCGGCATGATATCAGCGCCGCTGGTCATGCCCGAAGTTATTACCGGCCTGTCACTACTGCTGCTGTTTATCTGGCTGCAGAATTCTGTCGGCTGGCCCAATGAGCGCGGTTTCACGACCATTACAATCGCGCACATCACCTTTTCGATGGCCTACGTCGCGGTCATCATCCAGTCGCGCCTCGCCGGCATGGCACAGGACCTCGAGGAAGCAGCGCAGGATCTCGGCGCCAAACCCCTGCGCGTTCTGATCGATATCACCTTGCCGTTGCTCGCGCCTGGCATGCTGGCCGGCTGGCTACTGTCATTTACCCTGTCGCTGGATGATCTGGTAATCGCAAGTTTCGTAACCGGTCCTGGAGCAACGACCCTGCCGATACTGATCTACTCGCGTGTACGACTCGGGTTACGTCCGGATATCAACGCGCTCGCGACGATCATTATCCTGGTCGTGGCGATCGGGGTATTACTCGCGGCCTGGATCATGTTCCGCCAGCAAAAACAACGCGAGCTGGAACTGAATATGAGCGAAGAAACTTAACCGTTTCCGGGGACAGTATACTTATTTCGCTAGCGAAATAAGTATACTGTCCCCGCTAATTCCCGACACTGTAAACTCTGTTTGACTTTGCATTTTTTTGTGATCACAATTGCGCGGTTTACCGATTTTCAACTATTCTTGATTGCTAACAGCAGCTGACTTGAGCCTGTCACCGGTCACTCTCGCTGCAAAACCTGTGACCCCAAATGAAAGACTGGATTGAACAGCACCAGATTACCGAAGTGGAATGTATCGTGCCTGACCTCGCGGGTGCGGCGCGCGGTAAAATCATGCCCGCGTCAAAATTCACCGACACCACGACACTGCGCATGCCGCAGTCCATCTTCATGCAGTCGGTAACGGGCGATTATCCCGATATCACGGATCAAATTAATCCACTCGACATCGATATGGTGTTGCAGCCCGATCCGTATACGATTCGCCTGCTGCCCTGGGCCCGGGAACCCTCAGCCCAGGTAATCCACGACTGTTTCGATATGCAGGGCAATCCGATCGAATTTTCTCCGCGCCAGGTTTTACGCAAGGTGCTCGAGTTGTATCGCGCTGAAGGCTGGAAACCGGTGGTCGCACCCGAACTCGAATTCTACCTGCTGCAGCCGAACCTGGACCCGAAGAACCCGCTGTTACCACCGGTCGGGCGCACCGGCAGGGCCGAGCGCAGCGGACAATCTTTCAATATCGACGCGGTCAACGATTTCGACCCGATGCTGGATGACATGTATGAATTTTCTGAAGGTCAGGGTCTTGAAATCGATACCCTGATTCACGAGGAAGGCATGGGCCAGATGGAGATTAATCTACTCCACGGCGATCCACTGGAACTGGCTGACCAGGCCTTCCTGTTCAAACGCACGGTGCGCGAAGCTGCACTGCGCCACGATCTGTACGCGACTTTCATGGCCAAGCCGATGGAAGCACAACCCGGCAGCGCGATGCATATCCACCAAAGCGTCGAAGATCTTGAGTCGGGTGAAAATATCTTCTCCACGCCGGAAGGCATGCCGAACAATTTGCTGCTTAGCCATATCGCCGGGCTGCAGCAGTTTCTGCCTGAAGCGATGGCGCTGATGTCACCCTATGTTAATTCCTATCGCCGTATCGTCCGCGAAATGTCTGCGCCGATCAATTTTCACTGGGGCTTTGACAACCGCACCACCGGATTTCGTATCCCGGAAAATAATCCCAAATCGATGCGCGTCGAAAACCGTATTGCGTCAGCCGATGTGAATCCATACCTGGCTATCGCGACCACGCTTGCCTGTGGTTACATCGGCATGAAACAGGGATTAAAACCAACCGAAGCACTCACCGGCAGCGCTTACGATGAACCGATTCAACTCTCGAGACACTGGTACGATTCGTTACAACGCCTCGCTGATTGCAAGGAATTGCGCGAAGTGCTTAGTGACGCCTTCGTCGACGTATACGTTGGCGTCAAAGAAGTTGAATTCGATAACTTTCTTAATGTAATCAGCCCCTGGGAACGGGAGCATTTACTGTTAAAGGTCTGAGGTGAATATTATGAGTCAGGCAAGCGCAATGAAAACCAGTAACACCGAAAAGTGGCAGGCCAGTGACAGTGCCCACCACTTTCACCCGTTTACCAATCCCAACGACCTGCTGCAAAAGCCGCCGCGCATTATCGAATCGGCGAAAGGTGTCTACCTGACCGATTCGGATGGCAACCAGCTGCTCGATATGATGGCGGGACTGTGGTGCGTCAACATGGGTTATGGGCAACAGGATTTAATCGATGCCGCGCATCAACAAATCCAGCAGTTGCCCTATTACAATGCCTTCTTCAAAACCTCGACTCCCCCGGCGGCAGAACTCTCGGCACTGCTTTCGGAAGTGACGCCGTCGCACTTGAATCATGCTTTCTTTACCAGTTCCGGTTCGGAAGCCAACGATACCGTGTTGCGCCTCGTATGGCGCTACTGGGACCTAATGGGTAAACCCGAGAAACGTGTCGTGATCAGCCGCAAGAATGCTTACCACGGCAGCACCATTGCCGCTTCGAGCCTGGGCGGTATGGATGCGATGCATGAACAGGGTGGCGTCATCCCGAACATCGCCCACGTCGAGGAACCTAACTGGTTTGCCAAACGCTGCGAGCTTGGCACCGATCTTGATCGCGAAGAATTCGGTCGCCAGGCGGCGCAATCGATTGCCGACAAGATCGAGGAGCTGGGAGTCGACAAGGTTGCCGCGTTCATCGCCGAGCCGATCCAGGGCGCGGGCGGCGTCATCGTGCCGCCGGATAGTTACTGGCCCGAAGTTAAAAAGATTTGTCAGCACTATGGCATTTTGCTGATCGCCGATGAAGTTATCTGTGGTTTCGGTCGTACCGGCGAATGGTTCGGAACCGATTACTACGATTTAAAACCGGACCTGATGCCCATCGCCAAAGGCCTGTCTTCAGGCTACCTGCCGATCGGCGGAGTCATGGTTGCCGATCAAATCATGGATGTCTTGATCAACCAGGGTGGCGAATTCAACCATGGCTATACCTACTCGGGTCACCCCGTGTGTGCCGCGGTGGCGATTGCCAACATCAAGTTGATGCAACGTGAAAACATCGTACAAACCGTGCGCGAATCTACCGGCCCGTACCTGCAGCAACGGTTCCGTGAACTCAGTACTCATCCCCTCGTGGGTGAGGTGCGTGGCGTCGGTACGCTTGGTGCGCTCGAACTGGTAAAAGACAAGGAAAACTATATCCGCTTCGACAAGGACCAGGGTGTCGGCACAGTTTGCCGCGATTACTGCTTCGAAAACAACCTGGTGATGCGCGCGGTCGGTGACACCATGATTATTTCACCACCCCTGATCGTGCAGCCGGCAGAAATCGATATCTTCATCGAACGCGCCTGGCAGTGTCTCGATCTGACCCAGCAAGCGATTGCCTGATCACGGCGGTATGACTTTTAAGCTGGTTCAGGATCGCAGCGACACCGACAACTACCCGGACTCCTATTATCATGCGAGTCGGAACCGGTCAGTCGAACTGACACCCCTGGATGGCTCCCGGCGTGCAGATGTCTGCATTGTCGGCGGCGGCTATACCGGACTGTCATCTGCCCTGCATTTGGCGCAACGCGGCTACGATGTCGTGTTGCTGGAAGCACGCAAACCGGGTTGGGGTGCCTCGGGGCGCAATGGCGGGCAACTCTGCAGCGGGCAACGCAAGGACCAGATTACGCTGACTAAAATGGTTGGCGCGGACGCGGCGCGTCAGTTCTGGGAACTGGCCGAGGAAGCCAAGAGCCTGGCCAAAAGCCTGATTGCCGAGCACCACATCGACTGTGATTTAAAACCTGGCATAGCGCATCCCGACCACAAACCGGATTATGCGCAGGAATCTGAAGCCTACGTCGATTTCCTGCGTCGCCAGTATGACTACCATTCAATCGAATACCTTGGACGCGAAGCCATGGCTGAACTGGTCGGTAGCGATAGCTATTATGGCGGTAGCCTGGACATGGGCGCCGGGCATTTGCACCCGCTCAATTATGCGCTGGGTCTCGCTGCCGCGGCGCAAGCCGCCGGTGCCCGTCTCTACCAATCTACCGTCGTCGAAGGCTACCAGGAAGGCAGTCCCAACCGGATTATCACCAACCAGGGGGTGGTCGAGGCGGATAGCATCGTGCTCGCCTGCAATGGCTACCTGGGTAAGCTGGAGCCACGCATGTCCGGCAAGATCATGCCGATCAATAACTTTGTTATCGCGACCGAGCCACTGAGTGTGTCTCAACTCAGACGCATCAATCCGCGCGATGTCGCCATCGCCGATTCTCGTTTCGTCGTCAATTATTATCGGCTCTCCGCGGATAAACGCATGCTTTTTGGCGGCGGTGAAAACTATCGCCAGAACTTTCCCGCCGACATTGCAAACTTCGTACGCAAACCCATGCTGGAGGTGTACCCGGAACTCGCGGACTCCCGCATCGACTACGCCTGGGGCGGTACCCTTGCAGTAACGCTTAACCGCATGCCCCATTTCGGGCGCCTCGGCAAGCACAACACTTATTACGCGCAGGGCTACTCCGGTCAGGGGGTCGCAATGGCAAC
>JAOTXY010000084.1 GCA_029862125.1 Gammaproteobacteria bacterium
ACGCCAGGCAATGCGGGATCTGATCAACCAAGCGGTTGCGTCCGAAATCAGCAGCTTACTCGAAGCAGCAGGCCGGCAATCTGCGACCATCGCTGGTCGCCCCGTACAAAGCGGGGATATCGCGGTCCTGGTACGACAGGCTTCCGAGGGGCAGGCACTCAGCCGGATTTTGAATCGGCGTGGTATCCGCAGCGTTACCATCGGCAGGGATTCGGTATATCAAAGCGACGAGGCCAGCGGCCTTTATAACCTGCTGTTGGCAATATCCCAGTATCAGGACCAGGGCCTCGCCAGGCGTTCATTGACATCCAGTCTTCTCAATCTCGATTACCGGCAGATCGCTGCGATTGTCGACAGTGATTCCGCGTGGCAAAGCTGGTTAGAGGAGCTCGGCAAATTGCAACAACTCTGGGACCGGCAGGGATTTATAGCAATGTTCCAGTCGCTGCTGCATAAGTTCGAAATCACTCGATCGCTGGCACAAAAAGATAACCAGGAAAGGCGTATTACCAACTTGCTGCACCTGGCCGAGTTGCTGCAACAGCAATCCACGATCACCGCCGGCATGACACCCATGATCAGCTGGTTTCATGACCAGTTTGAGGAAAACAACAGCGAGGATGCCGAACTGCGCCTGGAGAACGATGAGGCGTTGGTCAAAATAGTAACGATTCATAAATCCAAGGGTTTGCAGTATCCGATCGTGTTTGTGCCATTCCTTTGGTCCTGTAAACAGGTAGACCGGTCCAAGGCTGTCTATTTTCATGATTTCGAACTGGAACCGTGCATCGACCTGGGTTCTGCCGAACTAGACGCCAACTGGTTGATAGCGGAGAAAGAGCGCCTGGCAGAAGATATGCGCTTACTCTATGTCGCGCTTACGCGCGCGCGTTCCAAGGTTTACCTTGCCTGGGGCCTGGCCGGTGACCCCGGCAAACCGGGCTATGCAAACCAGACCGCGCTCGCGTATTTACTCCATTCCAGGCAATCACCGGTTGACCTGGAGTCCGCTGCTCCCGACGGCTTTCCGGGTGATATGAACTTTGCCAGCGATCTACAAAACCTGGTCGATAAGAGTACTGAAACCATTGAACTGCTTCCCCTGCCGGTTGAAAGCGAACCGCCCGGGCCTGGCCCCGAGGTAGCGCAGCAAGCGCCCGCCAAACTCGCCAGATTCTCTCGCACAAAATTGAACCAATGGCGTATTAATAGTTTTACCGGACTGACGCGAGGCATACATCAACCCGGTAATGCCGGTACCCTGGCAAGCCAGGGGGATCCAATCCTGGATTTCCCGGCTGGTAGTCACATCGGATTACTGATTCATTCGTTGCTCGAAAATCTCGATTTCCAGCAGCATAGCGGACAACAGTGCAGGCAGCTATTTCCGCGCTACCTGCCCCGTTCCGGATTGGCCGCCGAACACGAACAGACGCTGGTTATGTGGCTGGAACAGGTTAGACTGACGCCCCTCGACGAAGCAGGCATGACATTAAGCGACCTGGCTAACAAGCACAGGCTCAACGAACTGTCATTCGACTTTGCGCTCGATCATCTTGATATCGAGGCACTGAATCAGTTTATGCAATCCCTGTCACCCAAGCCGCTGAAAGCCCTAAGCAGCCCGGAGTTCCATGGTTTAATGACCGGCGTGATAGATCTTGTATTTGTACACCAGGGTCGCTATTACATCGCCGATTATAAGAGTAACTTCCTCGGCACCCGTCTCGAAGACTACGACCCCGAAAAACTCCAACTGGCGATGCTGGACCGACGCTACGATCTTCAATCGCTGCTTTATTCGCTCGCACTGCATCGATTTCTGCAACAGCGTCTGCACGACTATAACTTTGAGCAACACTTTGGTGGGGCTTATTACCTGTTTTTACGCGCGATGAGGCCACAGCACAGCATCCGCTACGGCGTTCATTTTGATCGACCCACAGAGCCGACCATTGTGGCACTCGACCAACTAATGAGCTTTACACCGCTGGAGCCGGTAAACACATGAAAAACCTGCTATACAGCCTCGCTCGTAACGGCGACATTCATTGGTTGAGCTACTTTTTTGCGGAATTTATTGCAAAACAGGCTCAAACCTCTAACGATGAATTGCCGGGTCTCAGTGCTGCATTGGTCAGTGAAGCCAACCTGGCGGGAAACGTTTGCATAGAACTGGACGCTTACAGTATGCGCCCTCTTTTTAGCTCCAGCCGAATCGAGGCAGCAGAAATTCCATTGGGTCTGGAAAGCGCCGACTGGTGTGCCCGGCTCCGAACAAGTCCCTGCATCGGGGGGCCCAATGCAAACGCCCCGCTGGTACTCGATGAAAATCGCCTGTACCTGAATCGCCTGTGGTTTTATGAAGATTTCGTAGCCACGAAAATCAAGGCGCTACTTGAACGCGAAGCCATTACCAACCAGTTGGAAATTAGCGCCCAGGTCGATCGGTTATTCCCGGCATCAGACGCAATCGATCAGGATCAAAAAGACGCGGTCCTGGCTGCCGCGAGTAAACCCTTTAGTGTCATATCGGGAGGTCCAGGCAGCGGCAAGACATCGACAATCGTTCGGATCCTGGCGGTTTTGCTGGCACTGAATCCGGAATGTCGAATTGCCCTGGCCGCACCGACCGGAAAAGCCGCTGCGCGCATGACGGTTTCGATTCGTCAACTTGTCGATCAGGTCGGACTCGACAACAGCACTAAATTTAAAATGCCGGGCGAAGCGACGACCATCCATCGATTACTCGGGTATCGTCGCAATGGCTTTAATTACAACGAACTGCATCGGCTACCGGTCGACTGCGTCGTAATTGATGAAGCCTCAATGATTGATCTCAAACTGATGTATCAGCTGCTCGCAGCGCTGCCGCACCAGGCCCAGCTGATCTTACTCGGTGACCGTGATCAGTTGGCATCGGTGGCAGCGGGAAATATTCTCGGCGATATCACCGGTCACGGCCATGCGCTGGATATCGGCACTACGGCAATTGCGACTTCGATCGCGTTGCTGCGTAACAGCTACCGCTTTAATCGAGACAGCGCCATTAGTGAGATCGCGTCCCTGGTCAACCAGGGTCAGAGTATCGCCGCGACCGATTTACTGCGCAGTACAGACAGGGGGTTGCTTTGGTACGCAGAGGAATCGGATCAGATCCATGCCGAGACGCTTGCCTGGATATACGATACTTACCAGCCCGTGTTTGACAGCGATTCACCGGCAGATGCACTCGATATTTACGACACTACAAGAGTGTTATGCGCTACCAACCGGGGCTTTTCAGGCGTCGAATCTCTGAATCACAGGATTTCAGCTGCGCTGTTGGCGCGCAACAATCTGCCCGAAACGAATTTATATAGCGGTCTTCCCATCATGATCACGCGCAACCACCATGAACTGGGCCTGTTTAACGGTGATACCGGAATCCTGTGGCAATTCGAAGATGGTCTGCGTGCCTGTTTTCGCGATTCCGATGGTGAAATTCGTGATCTGGCGATAAGCCGCCTGCC
This sequence comes from Gammaproteobacteria bacterium, assembly GCA_029862125.1. GTDB lineage: Bacteria > Pseudomonadota > Gammaproteobacteria. The sequence goes on from JAOTXY010000084.1 coordinate 3,513, forward strand.
CGAATTCACCCCCGCCTGGGCCAGCACCGTGCATAAGTCCCAGGGATCTGAATTTGACTCGGTATTGCTGATACTTCCATCGGACCCGGAGTCGGGGGTACTGTCACGGGAGCTGCTTTATACCGCGATCACGCGGGCACGACAGCGGTTTATTCTACATGCTTCGAATAGCATTGTTGTCCGCGCCATCGAAAATCTTACCCGGCGCCATTCGGGTCTTGCGTATAAACTGGGTTGGCCGGATTAAGTATCCTGGCCGGCTTGATTTAAGCGTGGTATGTACTACAAAAGTAGGCATTATCAGAAAGGGGAAACCCGCACTTTTCGGTAACAAGGCTGCCCTGCCGTTACCGACCTGCACTTCAATATGAGTGATATCGGCCTCGGCAAAGCCCTGATCGTCGACGACGAAAAAACCAATCGGCTAATTTTAAAGTCGCTGCTGAACAAGCAGGGTTACCAAACCATTGAAGCCGTCAACGGACAGGAAGCAATCGACCTGTTCCATCAGGAAAACCCCAGCATCATTTTCATGGACGTGATGATGCCCGTGCTTGATGGTTACGAAGCGACACGTCAAATCAAGGCGGCTGCCGCGAACCGCTTTGTACCGGTCATTTTCCTGACAGCAATGAGTGATGAGGAAGCGCTCGCGCAGTGTATCGAGGCCGGTGGCGATGATTTCCTGATCAAGCCTTACGATAAATTTATCCTGCAGAGTAAAATCCGCTCGATGCAGCGTATTGCCGCACTGAACAGCGAAGTACAGGGCATGTACAGCATGATTCACCGTGAACAGGAAATCGCTGAGTCAGTGTTCATTAATGCGATCCAGAGTTCCAACATCGAGAATCCGTATCTGCGACATGTCGTGCGACCTGCCGGCATCTTCAGTGGTGACATGGTTTTATCGGCCTACTCACCTTCGCGCGACCTGTTTTTTCTGACCGGGGATTTCACCGGACACGGACTGCTCGCCGCGCTCGGCGCGATGCCGGTTTCCGAGGTATTTCGTGCCATGACCACCAAGGGATTCAGTCCCGAAGAAATACTTACTGGCATTAACAAGAAATTGAAGTCAATGTTGCCTGTCGGTATGTTCTTTGGTGCCCAACTGATAGTCGTGAACCATGACCTCGAACATGTGCGCGTGTTCAATGCCGGTATGCCGGACGTGATAATCGTCGATGGAGAAACCAACCAGATCAAGCACCGCCTGGCATCTACCGGTTTACCCCTGGGTGTTGAGGCGGTTATCGACCCCAGGGAAATGTTGCAATACGCCCCGATCGCTTACAACGACAAGATACTGATGCATAGCGACGGTTTAACCGAAGCCCGTAATGGGCAGGATAAGGAGTTCGGCAATGACCGGCTGCTAGCGTCTATTTCAAATGCGCCCAAAAACAGCATATTCGACCAGGTGTTCGATGATCTCGATCAATTTTGTGGTGATAACACCACCCAGGCCGACGACGTTACGCTGGTCGAAATTACCTGCGTCCACGATGTGTTGCCCGAAATAGAGGTGCATGACTACATCAAACCGTCAAAGTACATGCTGGGAGATCGCGGCGAATGGAAACTGTCGATGCGTTTTAATGGGGCCAGACTGCGTGAAACCAACCCGGTTCCAATCCTGGTTAACTACCTCATGGAGATGGAAGAACTGGAAGCCGAGCGGCAATCATTATTCACGGTTATGACCGAACTGTATATAAACGCTCTCGATCATGGTGTGCTGGGCCTTGATTCCAGTTTAAAAGCCGATCCAGCAGGTTTCGAGACCTACTTCCAGACACGTGAAAGTCGACTTGCCAATCTCGACAGCGGCCACGTGATTTTCAACCTATCGGTTGAACAGGAGTCAACCCGACGCAGTATATTGCTTCGCATCGAGGACAGCGGCAAGGGTTTTGATTTCGAAAACCACGACCCGCCGACCGACGAGGCTACGGCCCTGAGCGGCCGCGGCCTGCTGCTAATCCAGGACTTATGTGAATCACTGGAATTCCATGGTAAGGGTAATATCGCAATCGCCCGCTTTGGATGGAGCATCAGCTAGTCGGGGATTGAACGAGCGTACGGTAAAAACAGCACCTAGCTGCCGATCTCTTTCAAACAGGTAAATTACTGTCAGATTTACTACTGCGCCAGTTCTTGCGCAACGAGGAAATTCATAATTTGAATCATGCGCTCGTTGCTTCCAGCCAGTGACGCCGACACCAGGTACTTGCCATTGACGATAACCGCCGGCACGCCACGATGCCCATAGCGCTTTTCCTTTTGTATATTTTTACGAATCTGGGTTTCGACCGGGAATGAAAAATAATTTTCTCTAAACAATTTCTCGTCGAGCCCGCGGCTGGTGGCAAACTCGGCGAGCGTATCGAGGCTCATTATTCGCTCGCGCTTGAGATGAATTGCATCAAATAAAGCCTTATGTGTCTGCTCCAACTCGCCCATCATCTTAAATGCATAGTAAGCACGCGCATGCTCCGTCCATCGCGGGTTGAGGGATGAAGGAACCTGCTCAAAGACAACGCCATCAGGCAGGCCCGCAGACCAGCGCTCTGCATAAGGCTCGAATCGAAAGCAGTGCGGGCAGCCGTACCAGAAAATTTCGGTAACCACTACCTTGTCGGGCTGCGATGTTTTAACCACCGGCGTAATCAGTTGGTAATCGGTGCCTTCTGCGAAAGTCATCTGCGCAGCAGTGTTACCTGAAATTATCAGTAACACGGCGAAACTCATCAGCCAGCGCTTAATCATTGTGTTTCTCCTGGAAAAAATCATTCATCTAGAGACAGCGTTGTTGTCGATTAGTTTAGTCGTAAAATTACATCGAGCCGGGTTAATGGCCGCTGAATACAGAAATTAACCGGATTTACTGGATGCCTGCTATGTAGGCCGCAACCGCCTTCATTTCCTCATCTGACATACGTACCACGACGTTACGCATCATTTTGCCGGTATCGTTGGCACGTGTTCCCTGCTTGAAGCTCTGTAGCTGAGTAACCAGGTATTCGGGATGCTGGCCCTTGAGTGACGGCCAACCAGCGGGGCCGTTACCCACGCCGCTCGGGGAATGACAGCCCATACAGGCGGCCACTTTGGTTTCGGTAATACCACCTCGATAAATACTTTCCCCGGTTTCAATCATCTCCCCATCGAAAGCCATCGCTTTAGCACGCTGACTTTCATAGAAAGCCGCGAGGTTCTTCATGTCCTCGTCATTTAACAGGGCCACCATGCCGCTCATCGAGGCATTGTTACGACGTCCGGCTTTGAAATCCGTTAGCTGCTTGTATGTGTAGCTGGCATGCTGGCCGGCAAGCGACGGCCAGGCTCCATTGGAACTGTTTCCATCCGCTCCGTGGCAAGCAGCACACACGGCACTCTTCGCCTTACCGGCTTCGATATCACCGGCATTCACGGTGAGTGACACCAGGCCGGACAAGGCCAAAATCATGGCTGCAATTTGGCTCGCTTTCATTATTTCTCCAGGGGGAAAATGGTCGGAAATTTTGGGCGCAAATGTATATCATACCCGGGCCGCACGTTCAACACTAACCCAATCCATATAATGAGCATTTCTTTCAAGCAGGTAAAATTTACCACCAGTGCATTTGAGCTTTCACAGCTGCCTCCAGACGAGGGAGCCGAGGTGGCGTTCGCCGGTCGTTCCAATTCGGGTAAATCGAGCGCGATAAACTGCCTGGTACGTCAAAAGGGCTTGTGTAAAACCAGCAAAACCCCGGGGCGTACGCAATTGATTAACTTTTTCGAACTCGACCCACATCGACGCCTGGTCGATTTACCCGGTTATGGCTTCGCCAAAGTATCGAAGCAAATGCGAAATCATTGGGACCAGGTGTTGACGGTTTTCCTGTTGGAGCGCCAGGCCTTGAAAGGGCTGGTTATAGTGGTTGATATTCGCCGCGGTATCGGCGAGCTCGATCGGGGTCTGATCAGAATGATAGGCGACAGCTTGCCGCTGCATATCCTGCTCACCAAATCAGATAAGCTGTCGCGGTCAGCGGCTCGCAAAGCGATAGCAGACGCCGAGGCGCAGCTATCCGGCTCAGACCAAAGTGTCTCCACGCTATCGATCCTGGGCCGCCAGGGGATTGAGTCTCTCGAGCAAATATGCGGCAAATGGCTGACTTTAGACTGAGCTGAATCGGCTTAACTTCAATGCTTTAGGCGCAAAAAAAAGCCCTGGCAGATAACTGCCAGGGACAAACGTGTGATCCGGATGGGGTTTCCGGATCGTTGTCCGCTCATAGGAGGGAGAACGGACCTAGCGCTGGGCTATAGCGCTAGTTAGGTAGACACCCGATACGGCATTTAGTTCCTTCAGACTGCCCGTATCGCGGTGCGTTAAATGTCTCTTAAACCTGTTACTTGGGGATTAATTTAAATTTTTAAACCCCTCTATCGTGGCGATTAAAAAATTTACGTTTGGCTCGACGATTTGGATCATCGAAGCGTAAAAATATTAGTTTAAGCCCTTTTTTAAACCGCAAAAAGTATTTGCTCGTGTTTAAACCCGGGGCCCGGCAGGAGCACCTAGTGGGCTTCGTTCCAGTTAAGCCCTACTCCGGCGTCTACTTCCAGCTTCACCGAAAGATCGGCTGCCCCGGTCATTAACCCGGCGATGGTAGCCTGGCAGGAGTCGACTTCATCGACAGCAACTTCAAACACCAGCTCATCGTGGACCTGCATAATCATCTTACAGTCCTGGTCACCTTTAATGAGCCAGGTCTGTACCTCGATCATTGCGCGCTTGATTATGTCCGCCGCGGTGCCCTGCATTGGCGCATTGATTGCGGTGCGCTCCGCATATTGACGCACATTGGCATTGCGCGCATTGATATCGGGTAAATACAGTCTGCGCCCGAATACTGTCTCCACATAACCCTGGTCGCGAGCGCGTTGCTTGGTTTCTTCCATGTAGCGTTTGACGCCGGGATAACGCTCAAAATAGGTATCGACATACTGCTGTGCTTCATTTCGACCGATATTCAATTGCTTACCGAGGCCAAATGCAGACATACCGTAAATCAGGCCGAAATTGATCGCCTTGGCAGCGCGACGCTGCTCGGCGCTGACCTGCTCCAGCGCTTCACCGAAGACCTCGGCAGCGGTCGAGCGGTGCACATCCAGGCCCCCGGCAAATGCCTTCAGCAGGCTTTCGTCAGCGGACAGGTGAGCCATGATGCGCAGTTCGATCTGGGAATAATCGAGTGCCAGGATTTTATGTCCGGCCGGCGCGATAAAGGCTTCACGAATTCGGCGGCCCTCGGCCGTGCGAATCGGAATATTTTGCAGGTTTGGGCTGGTCGAAGACAGGCGCCCGGTAGAAGCAACCGCCTGCTGATAGGAAGTATGCACACGCCCGGTTTTCGAATTGATTTCCTGTGGCAATTTATCGATATAAGTCGACATCAACTTGTTCAAACTGCGATGCTCGAGCAGCAAGGCCGGAATTTCATAGTCGGCAGCCAGTTCCTCGAGTACATCTTCTGCAGTCGATGGCTGCCCTTTCGGTGTTTTGCGCAGTATCGGTAAATCGAGTTTGTCGAACAGGATGGACTGGATTTGCTTGGGCGAACTCAGATTAAATACTTCACCCGCCTGCTGGTAGATCGTCTGTTCTATCTGGCTCAGCTTCTGATCGATCTCCCTGCCCTGTTTTTGCAGCATTTCCCGATCGATCAAAACGCCATTTTGTTCGACATCGAGTAATACGTCGACCAGGGGCATTTCGATATCGGTATATACCTGTTTGAGCTTCGCTTCCTGCTGCAGCCCCCTACTTAACACCTGGTGCAACTGCATCGTGATATCGGCATCTTCCGCGGCATAATCGCTAGCCTGCTCAAGATCAACCAGGTCGAAGGTTATTTGCTTGGCTCCCTTGCCGGCTATGTCTTCATAATGAATGGTGTCATGGTCCAGATAAAACTTTGCCAGGGCATCCATGTTGTGACGGCTGGCGGTCGAGTTGAGTACATAGGATTCGAGCATGGTGTCATCGGCAATACCCCGCATCCGAATACCCTCGGCAATAAAAATATGCGCGTCATACTTGATGTTCTGACCGATTTTGCCGATTGCCGGATCCTCCAGAATCGGCTTCAGTGCGGCAAGCGTTGTCGCCTTGTCGAGCTGCGACGGCGCATTCTCGTAGCGGTGCATTAGCGGGATGTAACAAGCCTCGCCCGCTGTCACGCATAGCGAAATACCTACCAGCTCTGCCTGCATGTAATCGATACTGGTGGTTTCGGTATCTATCGCAAACTCGTCTGCCCCGCTCAATCGCTGCAGCCATTGCTCGAAGTGATCTTGATCGAGCACGGTTTCATAGGCGGCAGAAACTTTTGCCAAAGCCGGTTTTACCGCTGCGTTACCACTGTCCCCTACTTCGTCGTACCAGCGGGTAAATCCATACTCCCGGTAATAATCCGCAAGTGCTGACCGGTCGGCCTCCCCTTGTTCCAGCTCATCGATGCTGATGCCGATATCACAGTCAAGCTTGATTGTCGCAAGCTCATAAGACATGGGCAGAAAACCCAGGGATTCACGCAGGTACTCGCCAACCTTTCCCTTTATTTCATCGGCGTTATCCATTACGCCCTGCAAACCACCATATTCGTCAATCCACTTGGCCGCTGTCTTTGGCCCTACTTTTGGAACGCCTGGAATATTATCTGAGCTGTCTCCCATTAGAGCCAGGTAATCTATAATCTGGTCGGCTCGTACCTGGAATTTTTCCACCACCGCTGCTTCATCCATGAAATGATTGTTCATGGTATTTATCAGGCGCACGTTTTCATTAACCAGTTGGGCCATATCCTTATCGCCGGTCGAGATCAGCACTGTGTATCCCTGTTTGGTTGCCTGCTGACTCATGGTTCCGATCACGTCATCCGCCTCGACACCTTCGATGCTGATCAGGGGCAGCCCCTGTGCTTTTATAATCTCGTGTAGCGGCTCGATTTGTACGCGCAGTTCATCCGGCATGGGTGGCCGGTTAGCCTTGTATTCCGGGTAGATATCGTTGCGAAAGGTTTTTCCCTTGGCGTCGAATACTACCGCAACCTTATCGGGCTGTTCATCCCTGACCAGCTTGCGCAGCATATTGAGTACACCGTAAATTGCACCGGTTGGATGCCTGCTGGGACTCTCCAGCTTCGGCAGGCCATGGTAGGCACGGAACAGATAGGAACTGCCGTCAACCAGCACCAGTTTTTTTTGTTTCTCTTGATTCATGTAGATGCGCTAAAATGCCGAACCCTGAGTCGGGATCATATCACAGCCACTTCGGTGACTTTGCCCGTTTGCCTCTTTAACTGGCAGGATTCATGTCCGTCTATACCTCTGTTGAACCAGCGCAGCTTGAGCAGTTTCTGGCACGTTACGAGCTAGGAAAACTGCAGCAATTTTCTGCGATCGCCAGCGGTATTACCAACACCAACTACTATCTCGACACCGAGGCCGGTCGTTTCGTGCTGACCCTCTACGAGCACCATAGCGACGATGAACTCGACTATATGCTGGGATTGCAACAGCACCTGGTAAAACGCTCGGTGCACTGTTCTGAACCGGTAATGGACCGGCGCGGTGATCTTTTCTCGATCCTGAACCAGCGCCCCGCGGCAATCATTCATCGTCTGCGCGGACAGGTACAACCAGAACCGGAATCGCTTCATTGTGCCATGGTTGGTACCGAGCTGGCCCGCTTCCACCTGGCTGGCCAGGATTACCCCGGCATCCGCCCCAATCCTCGTGGCATCGACTGGATAATTGCAGTAACCGACATGCTTGATGCAAACCTGGATGCCAGCGATCGGAAACTGATCAAGGCAACCTTGCAAGCAACCAGGCAGTTTGATCTCGACGGTTTACCCCTGGGTGCGATTCACGCCGACCTGTTTCACGACAATGCATTGTTTATCGACAAAGCGCTGGGCGGTATTCTCGATTTCGACTACGCCTGCCGCGACAGCTTCGTATTTGACATTGCAGTGCTGTTGAATGACTGGTGTATCGGCAGCCGTGGCGAATTGATCAACAGCCGGGTTAATGCGACCCTTGAAGCCTACCAGCGGCAGCGTCGTCTTGAGGCTATCGAAATCGACGCCCTGCCGCTAATGTTGGGCATCGCTGCGCTTCGTTTCTGGTTGTCCCGGCTCCACGACAAGACTTTTCCACTGAGTGGAGAGTTGACCTTCGTTAAAAGTCCCGACAGTTTCCGCGACATGCTGGTGCTGCGCAGTTCGCAGCAAAATGAAATTGCAAAGCTGCTACTCACCCACCGGCAGCGGTGAACGGCTGATCCATACCAAATAGCGATGGGCCCTGAGGCCGGTTTTTATTTTCCGATGCAGAAGCTCGAGAAAATCTTGCCCAGCAAGTCTTCCGTGGTGAATTCGCCGGTTATTTCATTTAAACATCCTTGCGCCTGGCGTAAATCCTCGGCCATGAGCTCTCCCGACCGGGTACTGCCAAATGTTTGCGTGGCCTGCAGCACAGCTTTTTGTGCCCGCATCAATGCATCGACGTGGCGCCGCCTGGCCATAAATGCCTGGTTATCCTGGTTATAGTCGGACACATTTCCGGTTATTCGTTCTATCAGCGGCTCCATACCGGTGCCGTCCAGGGTAGAAATATAGAGCGTTAGCGGATCAGGTTGCGGATCTGCCACCGACAAATCGCACTTGCTGAATACCAGTTGCAGGTTATCGCTTTCGAGTTCATCGATAATTTTCTGATCCGCGGGGCTTAATCCCTTGCTGCTGTCAATCAGGTAAATGATTACATCCGCCTGGCTGATCGTTTCCCAGGCACGTCGAACGCCCTCCCGCTCGACCGGATTTTCAGATTCACGCAATCCCGCGGTGTCGGTAATCTTGAGTGGAATCCCCTTCAGCGATATGTGTTCGCGTAACACATCACGCGTGGTGCCCTCGATCTCGGTAACAATCGCAGCTTCGTAGCCGGCCAGGTAATTTAACAGGCTCGATTTTCCGGCGTTGGGGAGTCCCGCAAGCGTTACGCTTAATCCTTCCTGCAGCGTTCTCCCGTGTTCGGCCTGCTCGAGCAGTTGTTGTAAATGCTGACCGCAGTCTTTAAGTCGCTGGCTAATATCGCTGCTATTCAGAAAATCAATCTCTTCTTCGGCAAAATCAAGCGCGGCTTCGATATGGGCACGCAGGTTGATGATTTCATCGATCAAGCTGTGCACCTGTTGCGAAAACCTGCCCTGCAGCGAGCGCATCGCGGCCCGTGTGGCCGCCCTGCTTCCCGATTCGATCAAGTCGGCGATTGCCTCCGCCTGGGTTAAATCGAGTTTGCCGTTAAGGAACGCACGTTCAGAAAACTCACCGGCCCGGGCCAGTCGCGCGCCGAGTTCGCAGAGTCTTTCCAGCAGCATATCGAGCACGATCGGTCCGCCATGTGCCTGTATTTCGACACAATCTTCACCGCTGAAGCTATGCGGAGCCTTGAAATACAGGCACAAACCATGATCGAGCACCGCACCGTCGGCATCGAAAAACTGCCGAAATTGAACCCGGCCGGGTTTTATTTTACTTTTGCTGATCACCTCGCCAATCGCGAGCGCCTCGGTTCCGGATAAGCGCAATATACCGATACCACCCGTTCCGGGGGGTGTTGCGATTGCGGCAATGGTTTCATGCGACGGCATGGTAATAATGGTGTGCTGGTTGAGCCGGGAACCAGCTTACTTGGTAGCCCCGGCTTCGATGCGTTTGGTAATGACCCACTGTTGTGCGATCGACAATACGTTATTGATGACCCAGTACAATACCAACCCTGCGGGAAAGAAGGCGAAAAAGATTGTAAAAACAAATGGCAGCGCCATCATTATCTTGGCCTGGATCGGGTCCGGCGGTGGCGGATTCAGGCGCTGTTGAATAACCATGCTGACCCCCATCACGATCGGTAACACGTAAAAGGGATCCATCACCGACAGGTCCTTGATCCAGAATATAAAGGGCGCCTGGCGCAGGTCGACACTTTCCAGCAGCGCCCAGTAAAGTGCGATAAAAACCGGGATCTGCACCAGTATCGGCAGGCAACCGCCCATCGGGTTAATTTTCTCGGTTTTATAGAGCTCCATCATCGCCTGGTTCATTTTCTGGCGGTCATCACCATAACGCTCCTTGAGAGTCTTAAGGCGCGGGCTGACTTTACGCATCTTTGCCATTGAGCGATAACTGGTCTCCGACAGTTTGTAGAATACTGCCTTGACTGTCAGCGTCAGCAGGATGATCGCGACGCCCCAGTTACCGACAAAACCGTGGTACCACGAGAGCAGCCAGTAAAGCGGCTTGGAAAGG
>JAOTXY010000085.1 GCA_029862125.1 Gammaproteobacteria bacterium
GGTCGGCGATTTTCAAAACCTGGTAATCGGGGGTGTTGCAACCGGCTCGGGATAATGCTTCACGGCCGAGATCTTTACGTCGGGTAAGTAATGCTGCAGCAGCACTATTTTGCGGTAATCCGAGATACTCCGCGACACGGCCGCAAAGCTCGACACAGCTGTCGTCGGTTGCCAGCACGCAGGCAATATTGATGGTTTCCACAGCCGATATGATATCGGTGTATGCCTGTTCAGGTCGGCTGAAGTCGACCATTATACCATTGGCAACTTCAGGCACCAGCGAGTGCTCGCTGTTGGACACCACCATGATCGGCATTTCAAGGTTACGCGCAGCCCTGGTATAGGCAGAAACGCGGTAGCTACCCGAAGGCGCCACTAAAAGAACAAAGCCTGGTTTAGAGCCAGGCCTTGATTTGTCTTGCACGCTACTAATCAGTGGCTAGCCACCGCCAGCCGCACCGCAGCCGCCGCAAACCCCGGAACCGCCGGTTTCAGCGAATACGTTGTTGAAAACGAAACGCTCGCGCCCGACTTCCTGCACGTAATCGATCTGGGCGCCCTTGAGATAATTCAATGCGACCACGTCGACCAGGACCTTAAAGCCGTCGAACTGTAATGTGGTGTCAAAGTCACTGTGCTCGTCGGTGAAGGTCATGCCGTAAGACATGCCACCGCAACCACCACCGCTGATGTAGATTCGAATCGCGGATACTTCTTCGTCGGTCTGGGTGATAATTTCATGCAACTTGTCCTGCGCCGACTGGGTTACTTCAAGATCATTGACTGTCAGGCCGGGTTGAAATACATCGGAGCCACCGCTAGCAGACGGTTTTGCTGGTTTTGGTGGCGTATAAATACCTACATTTTCCATGAATATTCACCTGCTTGATTGATAATCGGAATTATACACTCGAATTTCAGAATTCGACATGTTTTTGCATAACCCTGAATTATTTGGATCACCCGGTTTAAATGGGTGGAATTTCCCAGAATACAAGCCCTTATGCCGTTACAGCCTATGATTCTGTCGTGATTTTTAGTGATACTTGCGGGACTTTTTTGTACTATCGCCTTCTTTTTCTCCCGAGGAATACCCGATGTTCTCAAAATCCATGAATATTGCCGATTTCGACCCGGATCTATGGGCATCCATGCAGGCCGAAGAAAAGCGCCAGGAAGATCATATCGAACTGATCGCGTCCGAAAACTACACCAGTCCGCGGGTGATGCAAGCTCAGGGATCGGTATTGACCAACAAGTATGCCGAGGGCTATCCGTCGAAGCGATACTACGGCGGCTGTGAATTTGTTGACGTGGCTGAAGCGTTGGCGCTGGAAAGAGTCAAGAAACTTTTCGATGCCGACTATGCCAACGTGCAGCCTCACTCGGGATCACAGGCCAATGCGGCGGTATATTTCGCACTGTTGAATGCGGGCGATACGATACTGGGCATGAGCCTGTCGGATGGCGGGCACCTGACGCACGGCGCCAAGGTTAACTTCTCGGGCAAACTGTTCAACGCCGTCCAGTACGGACTCAACAACGAAACTGGCGAAGTTGATTATGACCAGGTTGCAGCGCTGGCCAGGGAACACCAGCCAAAGATGATTATTGCCGGCTTCTCTGCCTATTCTCGGGTTATGGATTGGCAGCGTTTCCGTGATATCGCAGATTCGGTCGGTGCCTATCTCTTTGTCGACATGGCGCACGTGGCTGGTCTAGTTGCGGCCGGGGTTTACCCGAGCCCGGTTCATATCGCCGACGTTTGTACCAGCACCACCCACAAGACGCTGCGTGGCCCTCGGGGGGGAATCATTCTTGCCAGGGCTAACGAGGAAATTGAAAAGAAACTTAATTCGATGGTTTTCCCCGGTACCCAGGGTGGTCCGTTGATGCACGTTATTGCCGCCAAGGCAGTCGCCTTCAAGGAAGCCATGGATCCGGAATTCGTTGACTATCAAAAGCAGGTTGTTGTTAATGCCAACGCGATGGCCGAAGAGTTTGTCAAGCGTGGCTTTGATGTCGTCTCCGGTGGCACCGACAACCACTTGTTCTTGCTATCGCTGATCAGCCAGGGCCTGACCGGCAAGGACGCCGACGCCGCGTTGAGTAAAGCGCATATCACCGTTAACAAGAACTCGGTGCCCAACGATCCGCAATCGCCGTTTGTTACCTCGGGGCTACGTATCGGCTCGCCAGCGATAACCACGCGTGGTTTCAACGAACAGGATTCCCGTGACCTGGCGAACTGGATAAGCGATGTGCTCGAAGATATGGATAACGATGATTTGATCGCGACAGTGCGTTCGAAAGTCACCGAAATCTGTGCGCGCTTGCCGGTTTACAGGAACTGAATCTCTAACCGATGAAATGTCCTTTCTGCGGTACGCCTGACACCCGCGTGGTTGATTCACGACTGGCATCGGAATCGGCCCAGGTGCGCCGTAGAAGGGAATGTGTTTCCTGCGAAACCCGTTTTACCACCTATGAATCACCATTGTTGAACATGCCGATGGTGATCAAAAATGATGGCAGCCGCGATACTTTCGACGAAGTCAGGTTACGCAGTGGCATGCTGCGTGCACTCGAAAAACGGCCGGTTTCGGCGGAACAGATCGAGGACGCGATAAGTCATATCAAGCGTCAGCTCGTTGGTCTCGAGGCGCGCGAGATCTCATCGCGTGAAATCGGTGCAATGGTGATGCGGGAATTACAGCGCGTCGATCAGGTTGCTTACATCAGGTTCGCATCGGTATACCTCAGTTTTGAAGACATCCAGGCGTTCGAAGATGCCATCCAGGCGCTCGCTTCCGAGCCCACGCCAGAAATGCACCGCAGACAGGTTCCTTTGATCGATGAGGACAGTTAATGGCGTTAACACAGTCTCATCACTACTGGATGGCAGAAGCGCTGCGACAGGCACGCAAGGGATTATATTCCACACCACCTAATCCGCGCGTGGGTTGCGTCATCGTCGCCGAGGACAAAATGGTCGCGGCAGGCTGGCATGGCTACACCGGTGGACCCCACGCAGAGGTCAATGCAATCAATGCGGCAGAAATCCCGATCGGGGCTGATTTTTACGTCACCCTTGAACCCTGTTCACATCACGGTAGAACCCCGCCCTGTGTTGACGCCCTGATCGAGGCCAAACCGGCGCGGGTTATCGTCGCGATGCAGGATCCGAATCCACAGAATAACGGTCGTGGCCTGGAAATACTGCGCGACCATGGTATCGAGGTAATAACCGATGTACTCGGGCCTGAGGCGCGCGAACTTAACCGGGGATTTGTCAAGCGTATGGAGCAGGGCCTGCCGTTCGTCAGCGTAAAAATGGCCTGCTCGCTCGATGGTCGCAGCGCGCTGAAAAACGGGATCAGTCAATGGATAACAGCAAAACCCGCGCGTCGTGATGTCCAGCTGCAGCGTGCACGCGCGTCGGCGATTCTCAGTAGCGCGCAAACGGTGCTTGACGATGATCCTTCGTTGAATATGCGTCTGTCAAAGCAGGATTTGAAACAGATATTCGAAGTTCGCCACCCGACGCGTGTCATCGTCGATTCGAGACTGCGTTTAAGCGGGCACGAAAAAGTATTTTCGACCAAAGGCGAGATCTGGATTTATACACTGAGTCGGGATGAGGATAAGAAAGAGAGGCTGGCTGCCAGTGGAGCGGCGTTGATTGAACTTGAAGCCGATGAGTCCGGACATATTTCTTTGCCTGCGCTGATGCGAGACCTTGCGGACCGTGGCATCAATGAAGTCCATACCGAGTGTGGGCAGCGCCTTGCAGGTGCCCTGTTAAGCCTGGGGCTTGCCGACCAGGTCGTGTTATACCTGGCTCCACATTTGCTGGGTAGCCAGGCGCGAGGTGGTTTCGATCTCGGCGAACTAACCGATATGGAACAGCGCCAAACCTGTAGTATTCGAGATATTCGCCAGGTTGGCGATGATCTGCGATTAACCTTGAATGTTAACTAGGGAATTACCGTGTCTACCATTGTTGCCGTTCTAAAAAACAATGTCGCCTGTATCACTGCCGACAGCTTGACCAGCTACAGCGTGGAGTTGGCCTGATGTTTACCGGGATTATCCAGGCAATCGGCAAGGTCGAACTCAGCGAGCCCAGGGGCGGTGATAAACGCCTTACTATCGCTTGTGGTGAATTAGACTTATCGCATACCGGGCTCGGTGAAAGCATCGCGGTAAATGGCGTTTGTCTGACCGCGGTAGAACTGCAAAAGCAATCTTTCAGTGCCGATGTATCGCTGGAGACCATGAGCAAGACCAGCCTGGGACAATTGACGGTGGGCAGCCAGGTTAATCTAGAAACCGCGCTGACGCTGAATACCGCGCTCGGTGGTCACCTGGTTAGCGGCCATGTCGACGGTCTCGGCACCCTGGTTGAAATGCAGTCAGACGCGCGTTCGATTCGTTATAGCTTTGAAGTTGATCCCGAGATTCAACATTACATTGCTACCAAAGGTTCGGTGACGATTGATGGTACCAGCCTGACGGTCAATGGCGTCGAAGGGAACCGGTTTGATGTCAATATTGTGCCGCATACCCAGCAGAAAACCGTTTTTCAGTACTATCAAACAGGTTCCCGGGTTAACATCGAGGTCGATATCATCACCCGTTACCTGGAAAGATTACTGCAGGGGAGAGCCGATGCCGGTAAAGTTAAAGACCAGCAGATGCTCGAAACCCTGATAAAATCAGGATTTATCAATCATGAATAAGCCAGTTAAGTTCGAAATGAATTTAAATTCGACGCAGGAAATTATCGACGACATCAAGGCCGGGAAAATGGTCGTGATCATGGACGATGAGGACCGCGAAAATGAAGGTGATATTTTGATGGCGGCCGAAGCCGTTACTGCTGACCATATTAATTTTATGGCCAGGTATGGTCGTGGGCTGATTTGTCTGACACTGTCGGAACAACGCTGCAAGCAGTTGCGACTGCCATTGATGGTCGGAGACAACCGCGAAAACCACGAAACAAATTTCACCGTCTCAATTGAAGCCGCCGAAGGTGTTACTACCGGAATATCGGCTTCCGACCGTGCCACCACTATTCAGGCAGCAATTAAAGCCGATGCAACCCCGGGTAGTGTGGTGCAGCCCGGACATGTCTTCCCGGTAATGGCGCGTAAAGGCGGGGTATTGTTCCGTGCTGGTCATACTGAAGCCGGATGCGACCTGGCACGACTCGCGGGATTTGTACCAGCCGCCGTGATCGTGGAGGTCCTCAATGATGATGGTTCCATGGCGAGACGCAAGGACCTCGAAAAATTCGCGCTAAAGCACGACCTGAAAATTGGCACCATTGAAGACCTGATTCGATATCGTATCGAGAATGAACATACCGTCGAACGGATCGTTGAATCGCGCTTCGAAACAGATTACGGCGAGTTTAAACTTTATGCTTTCGAGGACAGTACTGCACAGGAACTGCACCTGGCCCTGGTTAAGGGTAAGATCGATCCTGAAAAACCGATTCCGGTGCGGGTGCACGTGCAGAATACGCTGACCGACTCGCTGGCAGGCATCGAGGGAAGAGGGTGGCCGCTGCATGATGTTATGCAGACTATCAACAAGGCCGGTGAGGGTGTTATCGTGTTTTTACGCCAGGCGGAGACACCGAAAGACATGGTGAACCTGATCGAATCGATGATTCAGGGTCATGGCACGGACGACCGTGGCGATGATCAGCGAACCTATGGCATCGGGGCTCAGATCCTGGCTGATCTCGGCGTGCGCAAGATGAGCCTGCTAAGTGCGCCCAAGGTTTTTCACGGCCTGGCCGGGTTCGGGCTTGAAGTTGTCGACTATTATTCGGATCAAGGGTAATAACATGGTAGAAGTTAACAAGATCGACGGTGACCTGGTCGTCAGCAAGGCGAAAATAGCGATCGTCGTTGGCCGATTCAACGGCTTTATCGTCGAGAGCCTGTTAAGCGCGGCGGTCGATACGTTGCAGCGCGCAGGTATCGATAGCAAGGACATCACCGTGAGCCACGTGCCCGGTGCCCTCGAAATTCCACTACTGGTGCAAAAATATGCTGCTGGTGGCAAACATGATGCAGTCATCGCGCTCGGCGCGGTGATCCGCGGCGCTACCCCGCATTTCGATATTGTCGCGGGGGAAAGTGCCAAGGCCCTGGCGTCATTAGCATTGCAGCATTCGCTGCCCGTGATAAACGGGGTGCTAACCACTGACACGATTGAGCAGGCGATCGAACGCGCCGGAACAAAAGCCGGTAACAAGGGAGCCGATGCGGCTATGAGCGCGATGGAAATGATCAGCCTGATACGCAAAATCAAGTAACCTGCCGGAACTCCTGTGAATGACAAGTCGCGGTTTATCAAGAAACGCAAGCATGCACGCGATAAAGCTTTACAGGCTTTGTACCAGTGGCAGCTGTCCGGCGAAGACCTGGACTGGATAAGAGACCATTACCAGCAGGAGCAGGGTGTCGCAGCCGGTGATGAAGCCTATTTCCTGGAATTGCTCTACAAGATTCCCCCGCAGGCCGACACGCTCGACAACTGTTATCGTAAACATGTTGAAAATTTCGAAGATCATCTCGATCCTATCGAAACCAATATATTGCGAATTGCAACCTACGAGCTCGAGAATCATCCGGAAATTCCGTACAAGGTTGTTATCAACGAAGCAATAAATCTGGCCCGGGTCTATGGCGCCGAGGATAGCCACAAGTTCGTCAACGGTGTGCTCGATCCCTTGTGCCAGGAATTGCGTGAACTCGAAGTGGCCAGGTAGTAACAATACAGGTCGAAAGTAGCGATGGCGCATGACGAATTCGCGATAATCGAACGATACTTTTCCGATATCGGAGATCCAGCCGGTAACGCCGTGTTAGGCGTTGGCGATGATGCGGCCGTAGTGGATGTCGCGCCAGGTCATCAGCTGGTGGTTAGCATGGATACACTGTTGGGGGGTATCCATTTTCCAGTCGACACCTGTCCCGCAGATATCGCCTACAAAGCGTTAGCAGTCAATCTTAGCGATCTGGCCGCGATGGCTGCCAGTCCGGCATGGTTCCTGTTATCGTTAACTCTTCCCGAGAACGATTCCAACTGGCTGAGCCAGTTTTCAATCGGGCTCAGGCAGACCGCAGATCAATTTAACTTGCGCTTAATAGGCGGCGATACCTGCCGTGGAGAGTTGTCGATCACAATACAAATCGCAGGACTGGTGCCGTCTGATCGTTTCGTAACTCGCAGGCAGGCCACGGCAGGTGATTTGATCCTGGTATCGGGAGAACTCGGCAATGCCGGGCTTGGACTGGCACAAAAACAGGGGGAGGTAGATCTTCCAGGGGACTTACAGTCAAGGTGCTTGCTGGCGTTGGATCGGCCACAGCCGAGACTCGAACTGATTCCCTTTCTGCGAGAATTTGCAAGTGCCGCGATCGATATTTCAGACGGACTACAGGGCGACCTGGCGCATGTGCTTAAAGCCAGTGGCTGTGGCGCCAGCATCTTGCGCGATGCGATCCCGGTGAATTCCTGGATCGAGCAACAGCAAGCCTATCAATATGCACTTGGCGCAGGTGACGACTACGAAATCTGTTGCTGCGTTCCAGCCAGCCACCGGGGCGAAATCGAGAACTGGAATCTCGATCATCCCGAATGCAGGCTGACGGAAATCGGAGTAGTGACCGAATCTGGTTACGTTTTAGAGCAAGGGGATCATCTAATCGATTTAACTAATTTGCAGGGGTATCGCCATTTTGACTAGGGTCTCGCCGCAGTTGTTACGTAATCCATTACATCTTCTGTCACTCGGGTTTGGCTCGGGGCTGATGCCGTTCGCGCCTGGTACATTCGGCACGCTGGTGGCGATCCCGTTTTACCTGTTAATTGCGCAACTTGACGTGCCATATTACCTGGCCTTCATTTTGCTTGCGTTTGGGTTGGGCGTGTATTTATGCCGATACACCAGCGCGGCGTTAGGGGTACACGATCATTCGGGCATCGTATGGGATGAGTTTGTCGGTTTCTGGATCACGATGATAGCGGTGCCGGTGACCTGGCAATGGATTGTGGCTGGTTTTGTGCTATTTAGGGTGTTCGATATAGTTAAACCCTGGCCGGTGAAGGTTGTGGATAAAAGGATGACAGGCGGATTCGGGATAATGTTCGACGATGTGCTCGCCGGGTTATATGCGCTGGCTTGTCTGCAATTCGCACTGTACCTGATTTATTGAGAATGAAATTTTCACAATCCATTGTAGTGGCCTGTTTCGTGTTGAGCATGGGTCTCGCAATAGCGGCTGACGCCAGGGTCAAGGTGATTGCACTTTTTTCCGATAAGGCATTGTTGCAGGTTGGCGGCGAACAGAAGATCGTAAAAAAGGGTGAAACTTTCGAGGGCGTACTGCTTGAGTCGGCTTCAGGTCGTGGTGCGGTAGTTGTCATCGATGGTAACCGTGTGAAACTTGGTCTGAATCAGGCCATCGCGGGGAATTTCAAAAAACCCGATCGCTCCAGCCTGAAGATATATCCCGATCATATTGGCATGTACTATGTTAAAGGCGCCATCAATGGCCAATCGACCCGCTTCCTGGTCGACACCGGCGCAACTTTAGTCACTTTGAGTGGCAGCAAAGCCCGCAGTCTCAAAATTGATTTTCGCAAGGGTAAACGCGGCACCGCCCAAACCGCTGCCGCTGTCGTTCCTGTTTACCAGATAAAGCTTGAATCGGTGAGTATTGGTGGTATCAGGGTGCCCAATGTCGATGCCACGGTCATCGCGGGGGATCATCCTGCTGAAGTATTACTCGGCAACTCCTTCCTGCGGCATACCCGGATGCAAAAAGCAGGTTCCGTACTCGAGATCAAGCAGCGCTTCTAGAGCATAAATTTTTCAGGCCCGGCGGGCATAATTCCGGTAGAATACCGCGCGTCTTAATGCCTGTCTGAAGATAATGATCAAAACCCGATTCGCCCCGAGTCCGACCGGAGTGCTGCATGTTGGTGGTGCACGAACCGCCCTGTTTTGCTGGCTGTACAGTAAGAAAATGGGCGGTAAGTTCGTGCTGCGCATCGAGGATACCGACCTCGAGCGTTCCACCCCCGAATCGGTGCAGGCAATTCTGGATGGCATGGCATGGCTCGGGCTTGACTACGAGGAAGGGCCTTACTACCAGACCGAGCGCTTTGAACGTTATCTCGAGGTCATCGGGCAATTGGTCGAGCAAGGGGACGCCTATTACTGCGAATGCTCCAGGGAACGCCTCGATGCCCTGCGCGCGCAACAAATGGAAGCGAAACAAAAACCCCGTTACGATGGTTGCTGTCGTGAGCTGGGATTGCAGCCGACAGCCGGGAAACCGATGGTAGTTCGATTCAGTAATCCGCGACAGGGCATTGTCAGCTTTCACGACCATGTCAAGGGCGAGATAAGCGTCAACAACACGGAACTGGATGATTTGATTATCGCGCGCAGCGACGGCAGTCCCACTTACAATCTTTCCGTAGTCGTTGACGACATGGATATGGAAATTACCCACGTATTACGGGGTGATGATCACGTCAATAATACACCGCGTCAGATCAACATATTGCGCGCGCTGGAAGCCCCGGTTCCCGAATATGCACATGTGCCGATGATCCTGGGTGACGATGGCAAGCGATTGTCGAAACGTCATGGTGCCGTCGGAGTGATGGAATATTTTGATGCCGGCTATCTGCCGGAGGCAATGCTGAATTACCTGGTGCGGCTGGGCTGGTCTCACGGTGACCAGGAGATTTTTACGTGCCAGGAGATGATCGAAAATTTCACGCTTGATGCATTGAACAAATCGGCATCCTCATTCAACACCGAGAAACTTAACTGGGTTAATCAGCAATACCTGGTAAGCACGTCGCTGGATAAGATTGTCGAACTGGTCAAGCAGAGACTTGATCGACTAGAGATCGATTACGACAGCAGTCTCGATTTCAGTGCGATGGTCGACCTGTACCGCCAGCGTGTATCAACAGTCAATGAGCTGGTGGATAGTATCCTTTACTGCTTCCAGGATTTTTCTGAATATGACGAGAAAGCAGCGCGAAAGGTTCTCAACCAATCGGCCCTGGAACCGTTGCAGCTGTTGCTTGAGCAACTTTCGAAGCTTGAAACCTGGAACGCGTTGTCAATTCACGCGGCAATTGAGTCGATTACTGAAAAACTCGGGGTTGGCATGGGGAAAGTAGGTCAGCCTTTACGGGTGGCAGTTACCGGCGGATCATTTTCGCCCCCTATCGATCAAACCGTAGAGCTACTCGGAAAACAGCGAAGTATTGCCAGAATTCAGCGCGCAATTGATTATATTTCGGTAAATACGAATCCGTGATTTCTCATATTATTCAATAACATGCTATATAAACTTAAGGAACAACTGGATAGTTCATGCTAAACTCTGCCAGCCAAAAAAAATGGCTCTCGAAAGGTATCTGACTGAATCAATGACAAGATTTTCTGGAATCGATCCGGAATGATGGGGAATAGGGAAAAGCCGGGCTGGCCCGGCCAGATAATCACGCAGGATAAGTAATCAGTGACACGAAAAACGATCAATTGCGTAGTAATGTTTGCCGATGTGGCCGGTAGTACCGCCATGTATGAAAACATGGGCGATGATCTGGCGCGTGAGCGTATCTCCAAGGCGCTAAACTCACTGATTTCGATTTCCCGGCGCCATAACGGTCATCTTGTCAAAACCATTGGTGATGAGATCCTGGTTTACTTTACCGATATCGATATGGCGGTGTTTGCTGCCAAGGCGATACAGGAGGCCATGGAGGATGATCGTTCCCCGGAAACTATCGGGGTGTCGATACGAATCGGCATGCAATATGGAAGCACCATTCTTGAAAACGACGATATTTTCGGTGACACCGTCAATGTGGCTGCACGTGTTGCGAGCATGGCCAAGGCACGCCAGATTCTTTGCACCCAGGAAATCGCATTCATGGTCAAGAGCGGGGAGCTTTCAAATAATATGCGCCCGTTTGACCGATTACGGGTAAAGGGTAAAAACGAACAACTCGATGTATACCTTTACGCCTGGGAAGAGGAAGGCGATATCACCAACATGGCAACCGCCAGTAGCTTTACCAACCCTGCACGTCACGACCAGGTAAAAAAGCTCGTCCTCAAATACGAAGGCAAATCCCATACCATTAAAACCGATACCGCCTCCTATGTTCTTGGTCGAGGACAGGACTGCGAACTGATGATCAAAGGCGATCTGATATCACGTCACCATTCAAAACTGGAGCATCGGCGTGGCAAGTTCATCATTACCGATCAAAGCACGAATGGAACCTTTATACGCACTGCCGAAGGGCAGGAGATATTCTTGCGCCGCGAAGAGTTCACGGTGTTTGGCTCGGGCTATATCAGTCTCGGTAAGAAAGTCGATCTCAGCGACGAAAATATCATTCATTTTCTTTGTGAATAACGCGATATAATCTCTGCACCAGCACAGCGGAGAAAACTACGATGGAACCTGGAAGCAACAGCTTTGAAACACTCACTACGCTCGAAGTCGATGGTCAGGAGTATCATTATTTCAGTCTCGAAAGGCTAGCTGCTGGCGACCTGGCCTCGATTCGTCAGTTACCGTTTTCGCTAAAGATTTTACTGGAGAATGTGCTGCGCTTTGAACAGGGCGGTAATGATGCGGAAGGCGATATCAGGGCTTTTGCACAATGGGTTGAAACGCGCAGTTCTGATAGAGAAATCGGTTTCCGACCGGCCAGGGTATTAATGCAGGATCTCACCGGGGTGCCGGCTGTAGTAGACCTGGCAGCAATGCGCGATGCGGCGGCCGATGATCCACAACGTATTAATCCACAGATTCCGATCGACCTGATCATCGACCATTCGGTAATGGTCGATGAGTTTGCTACGCCGCAGGCGTTTGCCGCCAATGTTGCACTTGAAGTAAAACGTAACGATGAACGCTATCGATTTCTCAAGTGGGGCGCCACGGCCTTCGATAATTTCAGGGTGGTTCCACCGGGCACCGGAATATGTCACCAGGTAAATCTCGAGTACCTGGCAAAAACGGTCTGGCAACAACAGGTCGGCAGCAAGAATTACGCGTTCCCGGATACGCTCGTGGGTACCGACTCCCATACCACAATGATCAATGGCCTCGGGGTGCTTGGATGGGGTGTGGGCGGTATCGAAGCCGAGGCCGGCATGTTGGGTCAACCGGTGTCGTTGCTGATTCCCGAGGTGGTTGGTTTTCAATTCACCGGGCAATTGCGCGAGGGTATTACCGCAACCGACCTGGTGCTTACGGTTACCCAGATGCTGCGTGAACACGGCGTGGTTGGAAAATTTGTCGAGTTTTTTGGCGATGGCCTGTCACAATTACCGCTTGCTGACCGAGCGACATTGGCAAACATGTCACCTGAATTTGGTGGCACCTGCGCATTTTTCCCGGTCGACCAGGAAACGATTCGCTACCTGCAGTTAACCGGGCGTGACGAGACAACCCTGCAACTGGTAGAGAATTATTGTCGGGCCCAGGGTTTGTGGTACCAGCCCGATACTCCGGATCCCGTGTTCAGCAGCAGCCTGACGCTCGATCTTGCGTCGGTCGAAGCCTCATTAGCCGGACCTAAACGCCCACAGGATCGCGTGTCACTTTCCAGCATCAAGGAGGCCACGCAATCGATAATTGGAAAAACTGGCGCCCAGAAGAGGAGCTCGGATGACGAGCTGCTCGATGGTGATGTGGTTATTGCCGCGGTCACCTCGTGCACCAATACTTCGAACCCCAAGGTAATGATGGCGGCGGGATTGCTGGCGCGCAATGCGAGAGCGGCGGGACTTGGCACCAAGCCCTGGGTCAAGACTTCATTAGCGCCCGGTTCCAAGGTTGTTACCGAGTACCTGAATGCAACTGGTCTGCAGCAGGAACTGGATGCTATCGGTTTTAACCTGGTCGGTTACGGATGTACCACCTGTATCGGTAATTCAGGACCTCTGCCCGAAGCGATCGAATCCCAGATCAGGGACAGAAATCTAAATGTAGCCAGCGTACTTTCCGGAAATCGTAATTTCGAGGGACGTATTCATCAGCGCATCAAGTCAAACTGGTTAGCCTCACCGCCCCTGGTAGTCGCCTATGCCCTGGCGGGCAGTACCTGCATAGACCTGACTTCAGAGCCAATCGGGGAATCAGGCGATGGCAAGCAGGTATTTTTGCGCGATATCTGGCCGAGTAACCAGGCGATCGCGGATGAGGTCATGAAAGTTAACCAGGCTATGTTCAAGGAACAGTACGCGGACGTTTTCAGTGGTGACCGTAACTGGCAGGATATCGAGGTTGGCGATGCGTTGAACTATAGCTGGGATGATGCCTCTACATACATACGCAACCCACCTTATTTTAAGCTCGACAATAGCAAGCAGCTGGAACCGATAGTGAACGCGCGCATACTGGCAATGCTCGGTGATTCGCTAACAACAGATCACATATCTCCCGCGGGAGCGATTGCAGTTGATAGTCCGGCCGGACGGTATCTGCTTGAAAACGGAGTTGATAAGAGCAGCTTTAACTCGTACGGGTCGCGCCGCGGCAATCACGAACTAATGATGCGTGGTACTTTTGCCAATATCCGTATCCGCAATGAAATGACGCCTGATGTCGAAGGTGGTTTGACTCGCTACATGCCGGGTGGCGAACAAATGAGTATCTACGATGCGGCCGTGAAGTATATGCAGCAGGGAACACCGCTGGTGGTGATTGCGGGCAAGG
>JAOTXY010000020.1 GCA_029862125.1 Gammaproteobacteria bacterium
TAACTGGTCGGTATGATCCGGTAACTCGCCGCGGATGCGCAGGTAACGCAACACCACATCGAGTGATACGTCGGCGCGTACCGTGACCTGGTCGAGGTTCATCAGGCCACCGGCGGTATCCTCGCTGTACGATAATACCGATTCGAGCATTTCACGCTTGTTCGCATCAAGCGTATGCAGGGTTTGTACAAGCTTGTCGGTCGGTAGCGCCAGGATGATATCGGCTTGATCGTCGACGTCGGGCAGGGTTTCGACAATGGCGGTGATCTCTTCGGGATCGAGTTCTTTGAGCTTGGCGTCGCTAATATCGTCCTGGGTTTCAAGCAGTACTGCACCCAGGTCACCCGGTTCGATCAGGGGCCAGATCGAATCGCGCTGTTGTGCTGGCAGAGAGTCAAGCAGTAAGGCGATCTCCGCGACGTTAACGGAGCTTAATAGTTTTGATATCTCAACCTTGTCTTCGGTTTCAAGCGCAACCGAAACGTCCTGGCGCAGTTGTTCGATATCTTCTTCAATCATGTTGCGGTCATTCGGTTTCGCCGAAGCGGTCGTTTATTAACTCCACTATCACGTCGCGGCACTGCTGTTCGTCGTTACCCTCGACCTCCAGCTCGAGTTCAGCACCCTTGCTGGCGGCAAGCATCATAACGCCCATTATACTCTTGGCATTAACACGATTACCCTTGCGAGTAATGAATACGTCGCTTTCGAACTGGCTGGCGCAGTTTACCAGCTTGGAAGCTGCACGTGCATGCAGGCCGAGTTTATTCACGATGGTAATGTTTTCGATGATCATTCTTGTTCCAGTTGAATACCGCTTCTACTGCCATTGAGAGCAGTCTCGCATATTTGCTCCAGCGGTTGTTCCGCGTAGTTCAATACACTCAGCAGCATCGGCAAGTTAATCCCGCTTACGACTCGCGCATTGCGATCGCTACTGAAATACCTGGCGAGGTTGTCGGGTGTCGCTCCATATACATCGGTGAGTACCAGTACGCCCTGGTCATTTTCCTGATCCTGTATTGCGTTTCGTATCAAATCGGCATACTTGCCGAGTACCGCGGGCTCGAGGTCCGCGGGTACTGACACCAGGGAGATCGGTAGCACGGGTTGTGTGAAAATTGTCCTGGCGACGCTGACCAGCTGGGCGCCTATATCTTCGTGAGTAATCACTAGTATCCCGACGCTCATGTCATGTCCCGATGACGGGTGGAAAGGTTGCCGCGGTCCTTTTTGAATTCGGCGGAGATTCGCTCTGCCAGGTATACCGAGCGATGCTTGCCACCGGTACAGCCAATCGATATCGTCATGTAACTGCGATTCTCTTTTTCGAAGCGAGGAATCCAGTCAGTCAGAAAAGAATAGATTGAGGCAAACATTTTCTCGACGTCTTCGTATTTTTCGAGATACTTGACTACCGCCTGGTCGCATCCGGTTAGCGGCCTGAGATTTTTTTCCCAATGAGGATTGGGCAGGCAGCGGACATCGAAAACGAAATCGGTATCGGGCGGGACGCCGTTTTTAAAACCGAAGGACTGAATCAATACGCCCATCTCAGAAGTTGTTTGTGACAACAGTTGATCGATGATCATTTGCCGCAGTTCGTGCACACTTAAATTTGAACTATCAATTGAAAGATCGGCGTTGGCGTGTATATCTTCAAGCAATTTCTTTTCTTGCTGAATGGCATCGGCTAACGGCAGGCCGGTTCTGGAAAGTGGATGTTTGCGACGGGTCTCGCTGAATCGTTTTAGCAGCCTGGAAGTATCCGAGGTCAGGAACAGGACTTTAAGCTGCAATGAATGTTTACTAATCTGTTGCATGATGACGTCGAAACGATCTGTATTGTCGACACCGCTGCGGGCATCGATAGCAATCGCTACCAGGTCATATGGCTCCGGGGTGGTATTGATCATGTTATCGACGAGTTCCGGTAACATTCCGAGCGGCAGGTTATCGATGCAATAGTATCCCGCGTCCTCCAGGGTATGCAGGGCTACGGTTTTTCCGGAGCCGGACAGACCGCTGACAATCACCAGTTTCACTTTACTGTCATCCTCGAAGCTCTATTCTGAAGGTTCAAAATCCTGGGGAACAGCACGCTTTTGACGCGTGATAAAATCTTGTGCGGCATTGTACCCGTTTATTTGCAATAAATGGTTGCGGGTTGCTGCTTCTACCAACACCGCCAGGTTACGTCCCTGTGCCACCGGTAGCGACACCTCGGGAAATTCAAGGCCCAGGATAGTTCCCAGTTTCTGGATGTAGCGTGATTCCTGGTAGCCGACAACGACAATACTCGAGGTGCGAATTACGTTGAAATAGTCGGCTGCATCAAAGGTGTTCGAAGCCTGGCGCGACAATTTAATTTCGCGCTCAAGACCGATCTCGCGAGAAGTGAAGTTTAGTTTTAGTTTGTGCTGGTAGCGGGAGAGAAATTCACGAATTATTAACGAGGGTCTCATTGCTCGGCCAATTCGATGATTTGTGCGATTTCTTCCTTGCTAGCTGCGCTTCGGATCGCTTCACAAACCTCCGGCTTGGAAAATATTCCGGCGAGCGAGGATAGTATGATCAAGTGTTCTTCGGTCGCTTGTTCGGGAATGATGATGGTAAATACCAGGTCGACCGGCTGATTGTCGGGTGATTCGAAATTTACCGCATCCTTCAGTCGGAAAAAAAAGCCTATGGTGTGGTCCAGGTTTTCCAGGCGCGCATGGGGTACGGCAAAACCCTGGCCCAGGCCTGTACTGCCCAGGCGTTCACGATTCAACAGGTTATTATATATTGCTGATTCTGAAAGCTGAGTTCGATCAGCCACGATGTTGGCGATCAATTCGAGGAG
The DNA here is from genome assembly GCA_029862125.1 of Gammaproteobacteria bacterium. Taxonomy (GTDB): domain Bacteria; phylum Pseudomonadota; class Gammaproteobacteria. The sequence continues at coordinate 2,846 of JAOTXY010000020.1, forward strand.
CTTTTTTTTACTGGTAATTTCAGTGTCTAGAAAAATACCATGTGGTGACAAAAGTGCAGAAATTGTCATTATTCGAAGCTTAAATGCAGGCTACCTGAAATTGATGCGCGAATCTTAGTCGAATTGTACGAGTATGCAAGTCTAATGGATCACGTTAAGGAAAAAAAAGGGGGGAGCAAGCTCCCCCTGGTATGATTTCAGGCTAGCTCGGCTGGCACACCCTTAAGCCGGTGGTTCTTCATTTTTTCCTTATGCTTCTTTCCCTGGCGATCAAGTTTATCGACAAGGCCATCAATCGCGGCATACATATCTTCCTGTACATCATCCGCATGCAGGTTACTGCCACTGACATGCAATGTGGCTTCTGCCTTGTGGCGCAGTTTTTCCACAGTTAGTACGATGTGAATGTCCAGCGCGTGGTCGAAATGCCGGTCAAGCTTGCCGACTTTTTCATTAACATAGTTGCGCAGGGATTCAGTTATTTCTACGTGATGACCGCTTAAACTGACTTGCATCTTTTTATCTCCTCGGCTGTGTGATTCGCATTGCTGCGAATCGTTAGTGTCTCAAAAGAGACGTTTACGCTCATTGGATGGTGGAATATTTAACGCTTCCCTATATTTAGCTACGGTTCTCCTGGCTACGTTTATTCCCTGTTGCTCCAATAAAGTTGCGATCTTGTTATCGCTTAATGGTTTCTCCGGCTTTTCGGCGGCGACAAATTTTTTAATAATTGCCCGAATCGCCGTGGCTGAGCATTCACCGCCATCGGCGGTACCCACATGACTGGAAAAAAAGTACTTGAATTCGAGTATACCCCGCGGGGTGTGCATGTACTTGTGAGTGGTTACTCGCGAAATTGTGGATTCGTGTAATTCTAGCAATTCCGCAATATCGCGAAGCACCATTGGCTGCATCGCCTCTTCACCATATTCCAGGAACGCCTGCTGGCGTTCAACAATGGCTGTTGCGACACGTAGCAAGGTTTCGTTGCGGCTCTGCAGGCTCTTGATAAACCATCGCGCCTCCTGCAAATGATCTTTTAAATAGGTATTCTGGTCGCTACTATCGCTGCGCTTGATCAGGTTTGCGTACTGGTCATTCACCCTGAGGCGAGGCGCATGTTCCGGGTTGATGCTGACTCCCCAGCGTCCGGAATGCTTGCTGACGTAAACATCCGGTACCACATACTCGGCGTGGTTTTCACTGATACTGTGACCCGGGTGCGGGTTGGTGGTCTGGATCAGCTTGATGATTTCCGCTAATTCGCTGTCACTGGCCTGCAATCGACGCTTAAGCAATGCTACATCGTTATTGGCAAGATGCTCGAGGTACTTTTCAACCAGAACCTTTGCCTTGGAAAGGCAGGGTGTTTCAGGATCGTATTGCTCCAGTTGGATAGCCATGCATTCGCTCGGTGAGCTGGCCGCGACCCCTACTGGATCGAAACGTTGCACCAGGTGCAATACTGCTTCGACTTCATCGAGCTCCAGCGCCTCGTGTTGTTGCACCAGGCCCTCGTGTAGGTCTTCGATCGTTTCATTAAGATATCCGCTATCGTCGATAGCGTCGATAATCGCGAGCCCGATGTCATGATCAGTCTCCGAAATATGCGCACAGTCAAGCTGCCATGTGAGGTGAATTTTAAGCGTATCCTCGGCACCTGCCTGGTTTTCAAACATCTCACGGTTATCAATTCCCGAAGCGGAAGACTGGCTGGGTGAATTGGGCAGGTTATCGTAAATATGTTCCCAGCGTGCATCGATTTCGAGATCGTCCGGCAACGTTTGCTCGGCTCGGTTTTCTGAAACCGGGCTTTCGGGAATTTTAAAATCGGTGGCATCTTCGCCATTGGCGCCGCCATCCCGCTGTGCATCGGGATCGATAACGGTTATTTCACCGAGATTGTCGTCCTGTTCGAGTAGCGGGTTGGCATCCAGGGTTTCCTGGATTTCGGCCTGTAATTCCAGCGAGGAGAGCTGCAGCAACTTGATTGCCTGTTGCAACTGGGGTGTCATCGTAAGGCTTTGCCCTATTCGCAGTTGCAGGCTTTGTTTCACAGGCGAGACCGTTCCCTGGCTGATATTTTGTCCGGATAATTGTTATCTCCCATGAGAACAGTTATAGCTTAAAATCGTCTCCCAAGTAAATCTTTCTAACTATTTTATTATCGAGAATCTGGCCCGGATTGCCCTCGGCCAGGACCTCGCCGTCCCCCATAACATAGGCTCGATCGCATATCCCCAGAGTCTCGCGAACATTATGATCGGTTATCAATACCCCGATCCCACGTTCGGCGAGCTGCCGGATAATTGACTGGATGTCGATGACAGAGATCGGGTCTACCCCGGCGAAGGGTTCGTCCAGCAGGATAAATTCGGGTTGATTGGCCAGTGCGCGCGCAATTTCCACGCGGCGTCGTTCTCCACCTGAGAGAGAAATGCCGTCGGTATCGCGCAGATGCTCGATCTGAAACTCGTCCATCAGATGTTCCAGCGTTTGATTTCGTGCGTCCTGATCGAGGTCCTTGCGCAGTTGCAGAATGGCCAGGATATTCTGCGCCACGGTGAGACTGCGAAATACCGAGGCCTCCTGCGGTAAATAGCCTATCCCCAGTTTGGCGCGTAGATGCATCGGCAGATCGCTAATGGTCTGGTTATTGAGCCTGATGCTGCCCGAGTCATTGTTGATCAGGCCGACAATCATGTAAAAACAAGTTGTTTTACCGGCACCGTTAGGGCCGAGCAGGCCGACGATTTCCCCGCCTGCGACATGCAGTGAAACCGATTTGACGACCTCCCGCTTGTTGTAAGCCTTGGCTAATTCAGCCGCTTCCAGTAGATTGGTATCGCTCATCAACAGATCTATTCGGCAGGTGTTGAATCTTGTCGAGGCTTAATCAGCATCTTGACGCGCCGATCGGATTCTGAACTACCGGCCTGGATGCCGTTGTTTTCAGTGTCGACGCGGATCAGGTCACTTTCGATGATATCCCCCGCATGACTGAAACGTGCCGTACCACGCAGCTCGAGAACAGATTGGGCTTCGGTGTAGTCGATCTGTTTTGCCTGCCCTAACATTTCCTGTTGATCATCATCGAGTTGCCGAAAACGAGCCGGGTCGCCAGTCATTTCGATGAGCTGCAGCTCGTTGGCGTTATTAAAGTGAATCACCATACGGTCGCAACTAATCTGCAGGCTTCCTTGCACCAGGTTGACGTTGCCCTCGTAGATACTGATGTTTTCAGCTTCCCTGACTTCGAGGCTGTCGGCCTCGACTTGGATCGGCTGGTCGCCGTCGGAACCGAGCGCCCAGAGTTGTGTGGGAAGCAACAGCAAAAATAATGCAACGACTTTAACTATCTTCATGATAATAAGTTGCTCGTGTTTTGTTGAATCGGTATACCTTGCCGGCGAGATCAAAAAAGGCTTGCTCGGCTTCGATGTGAGCCTGCTTGCTGCGCATTGAGATTTTCGCATCACTGGTAACCAGGTCCCGGTCCGGCTCGAAGCTGATACTTTCGCCGTACATCTGCATTGGATTATTGCCTTGCCTTTGCATCACCACCTGGTCGCGCAGGTGCAAGATATTGTCCTGGTGCACGAACTCACCGTTAGTTGCATCGACCTGCCAGGGTTCCCTGTCGCCGAATATTTTTAGCGAAGGAACCTCGATGATGCTGACATCGTTACGGGGGTAGTGCTCAAGGCGCGGACTATTAAACTCGTAGTCGACGTTGCCGTCGGTTTTCATCGCACGATAATGCAAGTTGGTCAGGTAGTAATCGATATTGTCGGGAATAATCAGATCAGCTCTTTCGATTGTGCTGCGTAAGCGCGACTCGTAAACCCAACCGACCGCGATCGCGCCGATGCCGAGAACGAATACCAATACCAAAATGCGCAGGTTCATAAGAGGTAGCTTTGTTGCCGGGCATCGAGCAGGGACTGTGCTTTCAAGATTAAATCGCTTACCTCTCGTACCGCCCCTTTACCACCCGATGCATCGGTGACCCAGTCGCAATGCTGTTTGACAAAGCCATGTGCATTTTGTACCGCAATTGCCAGGCCGACTCGTTGCATTATCGGCAGGTCAGGCAAATCATCTCCAACATAAGCAATGTTTCCAGGCTCAAGCCCGGTATCCTGTAGCAGTTTTTCGAAAGCCTCTAATTTATCGCGATAACCCTGGTATATATGCCTGACCCCGAGTTCGCCCATGCGATGGTTGACAATTTCCGAATTACGGCCGGTTATAACCGCAACCTCGATTCCACAATCGAGCAACATGCGAATGCCGTGGCCATCGAGAGAGTTAAATGTCTTGTATTCTTCTCCGCGGTTATCGAAAGTTAATCCACCATCGGTGAGTACACCGTCGATATCGACGATAAGCAATCGTACCTGCTTCGCACTGTCGCTAGCGCTGTTTGTCATGCATATCTCCTATACAACACCCGCTCTTAATAAATCATGCATGTTTAACGCACCCTGAACGCTGCGGTCTGCGTCGACCACCATCAGGGAATTGATTTTCTTGTCATGCATGATTTTCAATGCCTCGCTGGCAATGCGATCAGCCTCGATGGTCACGCAGTTTGTGGTCATGAAGTCTTGCACCCGTGCCGAGCCGATATCCGGCATTTTTTCAAAGGTGCGGCGTAGGTCGCCATCGGTGTAAATACCTACCAGCTTATTATTTCCGGAATCGATGACTCCCGTCATACCAAGGCCCTTGGCGGTCATCTCCAATAAAGTGTCCTTGAGCGTGGATTCAGCGGTGACTAGCGGAATGGCGTTGCCGGTATGCATGATGTCGCTGACGCGCAGCAGCAGGCGACGACCCAGGTTACCCCCGGGGTGCGACAGGGCGAAATCTTCTTCGGTGAAACCGCGTGCTTCCAGCACCGCCACGGCCAGCGCATCACCCATCGCGAGCGCAGCCGTGGTACTTGACGTGGGTGCCAGACCCAGTGGACAGGCTTCCTTGGCCACACTGACATCGAGATGGATATCAGCACTCCGGGCTATGGTGGAAGCTGGTTTTCCGCTTAGCGCGAGCAGGGGAATACCGAGGCGTTTCAGCAGCGGTAACAACAGTGTGATTTCGCTGGTTTCACCGGAATTTGATAATGCTATTACGAGGTCTTGCGCGGTGATCATACCGAGGTCGCCGTGACTGGCCTCACCGGGATGCATGAAAAAGGCGGGTGTTCCGGTGCTGGCCAGGGTTGCCGCAATTTTGTTGGCAATATGTCCGGATTTCCCCATACCGGTGACAACGATACGACCATTGCATTTAAGTATCAATTCGCAGGCGTCGTGAAAGCTCTGATCCAGGCGTTCGGTCAGGCTTGAAATTGCGTCCGCTTCAGCTCTTAATACAGCGAGGCCTAGCTCGATATAGGCGTGTCTTGTCATAGTTATCCCACGGCGACTTCATAATACAAATATAGCTGGTAAATGACAAAAGCCGCGAACAGGAAGATCCCCTTGATGCGGGTGAGGTGGCGCGGTACGGCAGCCGGAAAACGTGACAATAGCAGCAGTGCCAGTGTCAGCACGACGACAACCACCAGATCGCGCGAGCGCGCGGAGGCATCGATGCTAAAAGTTGTAAATAATGCCGGCAAACCAATTACTGCGAGCGAATTAAACAGGTTGGAACCAATCACGTTGCCGATCGCGAGATCGGGTTTGCCTTTCTTGAGACTGGCAATTGATGCCGCGAGCTCGGGCAGGCTGGTACCGAGCGCGACGATGGTAAGGCCGATAATCAGTTCACTGACGCCGAAGGTCTGAGCGATGCTGGATGCTCCCCAGACCAGCAGCTTGGAACTGCCGACCAGTACCACTAGCCCCAGTAACAGCCAGCCGATGGCAGCGGACATTTTTAATTCGTGGACCATCTCTTCGAGTTCATGTTCCTCCTGGGCATACTCGGCCGGATGTCGGCGGTGTTCGCGTACCAGGTGGTAAAGGCTCAGCAGCAATAGTCCGAATAGGGCAAAACCGTCGACAATATCGAGTGTTAAATCGAACAGGCTCCACGCCATTACTGCCGTGGCCAGCAACAGCAACGGGTACTCGGTTTTAAACAGGCGAGTCACGATCGGAATTGGCGCGAGGATCGCGGTGACGCCAAGGATCAAGCCGATGTTTGCGATGTTGGAACCGAGAGCGTTACCAATTGCGAGATCAGGAGTACCTTGCATGACCGCGACGATCGAAACCACGATCTCGGGTGCCGAAGTACCGAAACCCACGATCGTGATACCGATGATCATGATCGAAACACCCAGTAAGCGGGCCATGGCCGCTGCGCCCTCGACGAACTTGTCTGCGCTCCAGACAAGTAAAGCCAGTCCTGTGATGACGGCTGCGATGTGGCTAAGCGAACTCAACATGCGTCGTGCAGGGTCGTCAGAATTCGTCGGTGGAAGTGAACAGGCCGACGCGTAAATCTTTTGCACTATAGATCTCCCTGCCATCGACCTCCATCGAGGCGTCACCGATGCCCATAACCAGCTTGCGCATGATTACGCGTTTCATATCGATACGGTAGGTGACCAGTTTTGCTGCCGGCAACACTTGCCCGAAATACTTGACTTCACCAGCGCCGAGGGCCCGTCCGTGCCCCGGGCCGCCTTTCCAGCCGAGGAAGAATCCGATCAATTGCCACATCGCGTCGAGACCGAGACAGCCAGGCATTACCGGATCGGTTTCGAAATGACATTTGAAGAACCAGAGATCCGGGTTGACATCTAACTCGGCGATAATTTCGCCCTTTTCGAACTTGCCGCCGGTATCATCGATATTAATGATGCGGTCGAACATCAACATGGGTGGCAAGGGTAGCAGTGCGTTACCCGGTCCGAACAAATCACCTTTGCCGCATTCGATGAGTTCTTCATAGCTAAAGCTATGTCGATCTGTTAATGATCTGGACATATAAACTGTGCTGACGGGATTGAAGAGGCGAACACTAACTTTAATGCGACTATTTTGCCAGTATTTCGTAGGAATGATTCTCAATTGCCACCTTGGGCGTTCACTTGTAGCGGTTTAGCGGATAGACTCTGCGTGGATTTCCAGCTAACTGGCGGTTCGAGTCAGCTAGCATTCAGCATCGCTAAGGAAGAATCATGATTATGCTTAAGATCGCAATGAAACTTGTCTGGCTTTTTGCCTTGCTTGGCACCAGTTCGGGGCTTTACGCTGCTGCTAAGCTAAACCTGGAACAGGCTATCGAACTGGCGTTAACGAATGACCCCCGTATCGATGAGAAACAGGCTTTTGTTCGTAAGGCGCAGGGTCTGCTGCAGGAAGCCAAAGGTTCTGAGGGTTGGCGCTACTCGGTGGATAGTTATCTCGCGCTCGCGACGGGCCTGGATGGCGGATTTTATGAAGATGGCGACAAATCCTGCAGTGGAGATTGCACTCCCCGCGACGACGCCTACGACTTTGATGATGGATTGTCGATCTGGGGCGGGCTGACCTTCAGCATTGTTAAACCGCTGGCGACTTTCGGTCGCCTCGAGAATTACCAGGAAGCGGCACAAAACAATATTATGATCAAGCAACAGGACGTTACGCTGCAACGTGACGAGGTTGCGCTGCAGGTGGTCAAGGCTTACTACGGTTACCTGACCGCACGCGATAGCCGTTTGCTGCTCGAGGATACTCGCGGTCGTCTTGAAGGAGCGCTTGAACTGGTTGACGGTTGGCTGGAAGAAGGTTCGGGCGAGGCGAGCCTGTCGGATAAGTACGCGTTGCAGGCGGGACTCGGTTTGATTGATAATTTTCTGGCCGAGGCTAATGGCCTGGAGCAAATTGCAATGGCGGGCCTCAAATTTCTGACCGGCCGTGAAGAGGAGATAATCGAGCTTGCAGACCGACGCTTGCAACCGCTGCCATTGCCCGAGCAGAATCTTGAGGAGTGGATCAACCTCGCGCTCGACAATCGAGTCGAGTTCAAGCAGGTCGAGGCGGGTTTGACCGCGCGCCGTGCGTTGGTCAAGGCCACGCGGGCGGACAAGAAACCCATCGTCTATGCCGGAGTCGCGGGATCGGTGGCTGTCTCACCGGAACGGGACACGCTTGAGAATCCGCATATTTATGATCCTTTTAATCATGCGGCCCTTTCGCCGCTGCTCGGTATGCGCTGGCAGTGGGAGCAGGGCGCACAGCCCGCGCGGGTGGTGCAGGCGCAGGCGGAGCTCGATGCGCTGGTTCATAAAGCATCGTTTGCGCGCCTGGGTATTCCGTTCCAGGTGCGTGAGCAGTATTACTCGATGCAGGCCAAACACAAGGCTATCGGTTCGATGCGCGAAAGTTCCAGAGCTGCTCGCCGATGGATGATAGCGTCCTATTCCGATTTCGAGGCAGGACTCGAGGAAGCCGACGACATTATTAATGCTTTACAGGTATATGTACTTGCCTACGCGGAGTATTTGCGTGCAGTGAATGATTTTAATAATCTCGTGTCAAAGCTCAAAAGCGTCAGTGGAGTGTTCCAGTGAAAAAAGTATTCGCGTTTATGTTATTGCTGGTTGCGTTGCCCGTCCAGGCCGTGACTGGACCTGAACAATTGATCAGGGAAACCTCGGATAAGGTATTGGCTGAAATCAAGGCCAACGCCGATACCTACAAGAGCGATCCCGAGGGCGTCTACAAGCTGGTCAACGAAGTGGTATTGCCGCATTTTGATTTTTCGGCGATGACCGACCTGGCCCTTGGTCAATACAAAGAAAAAGTCAATGCCGAGCAACGCCCCACCATTATCGAAGAGTTCCGTCTACTGCTGGTTCGAACTTACAGCTCCGCCTTGCTTGAATATACCGACCAACAGCTCATTTACCTGCCGATGGAAGGTCTTGAGGCCGACGGTAAAGTTATGGTCAGGACCGAAGTTGAACAGGCTGGAGGCTTTCCGATACCGATCAACTACACCTTGCGTCTCGGTGAAGATGGCTGGAAGGTTTTTGATATCAGTGTTGATGATGTAAGCCTGGTGACTAATTACCGATCGAGCTTTGCACGCGCGATTAAAAAGAATGGTGTCGATGGATTGATAAAAACGCTACAGGATCGCAACCAGGAATAATTGGGGACCTGTGCCATTCCCCGATTGGGGCTCTCTTAATCTCAGTGACCCGCCGGATTTCGAAGACCGGCGTTGTTGCCGTGGGGTGGCCAGGGAATAGCGGTATAACCCTATACTAACGGTGGTCTTCTGTTAGAATGTCCGCCCTTGAATTCAGCGGTTGTGAATGAACAAGTTAATCATCAAAGGTGGAGTGCCCCTGCTGGGGGATGTGCGGGTTTCCGGTTCCAAGAATGCGGTATTGCCAATTCTTGCGGGTACCCTGCTTGCCGACAGTGCGGTGATAGTCCGCAATGTGCCGCACTTGCACGATGTCACCACGACGATGGAATTACTGGGTCGCATGGGAGTATTGCTCACTATCGGTGAAAAAATGAGCATCGAGATAGATCCGACGACACTCGAGAATACTTTTGCTCCTTATGAACTGGTTAAAACCATGCGTGCCTCAATCCTGGTGCTGGGACCGCTGCTGGCACGCTTTGGACGCGCCGAAGTATCGCTCCCCGGGGGTTGTGCAATAGGTGCCAGACCCGTGGATATGCACCTCAGTGGCCTCGAGGCGATGGGTGCGGATATCCTGGTCGAACAGGGCTACATCAAGGCGAGTTGTAAACGGCTTAAAGGCGCTCGTATCGTCATGGACCAGGTCACCGTGACCGGTACCGAAAACCTGATGATGGCGGCCAGCCTGGCCGACGGTACCACGGTTCTTGAAAACGCGGCACGTGAACCCGAAGTCGTTGACCTTGCCGATTTTATCAACGCCATGGGTGGTCATATTGAAGATGCCGGTACTGACACGATCAAGGTTCATGGTGTCGAAAAGCTGCGCGGCTGTGATTACACGGTATTACCCGATCGTATCGAAACCGGTACCTACCTGGTGGCTGCGGCGATTACCGGCGGCAAGGTTTTGGTCAAGCGCACCGATCCGAGGTTACTCGATTCGGTACTGGCCAAGCTCAGGGAAGCAGGCGCCACGATCGATACCGGTGATGACTGGATCGAACTCGATATGGAGGGACGCAAACCGCATGCGGTGAATATCAGGACCGCGCCTTATCCCGGTTTTCCGACCGACATGCAGGCCCAGTTTTGTGCGCTCAATGCAATTGCAGAGGGAACCGGTTCAGTTACGGAAACCGTGTTTGAGAATCGATTCATGCATATCCAGGAATTCATGCGACTGGGTGCGAATGTTCACATCGAGGGCAATACCGCGATCATTCAGGGCGTTGAAGGACTTAACGGGGCGCCAGTCATGGCAACCGATTTACGTGCCTCGGCCAGCCTGATACTGGCCGGCCTGGTTGCGCAGGGGGAAACCGTGGTGGACCGGATCTACCATATTGATCGAGGCTATGATCACATTGAAGAAAAACTCGCCGGGCTGGGTGCGCAGATCCAACGTGTGCCGAATTGATCGACCATGGCTACCGAGTTAACCATTGCGCTCGCCAAGGGCAGGATTCTCGATGAAACCCTGCCGCTGCTGGCGCGCGCTGGAATCGAACCTGTAGACGACTTGAACAGCAGCCGCAAGCTGGTGTTTGCAACCAGCCAAGCCAATATCAAGCTGGTGTTGATCCGTTCCGCGGATGTACCTACCTACGTTCAGTACGGCGCGGCCGATATGGGCGTGGCCGGTAAGGATGTTCTCGCCGAGCATGGTGGCGAGGGCCTGTATGAGCGTGTCGATTTGAAAATCGCGCCCTGCCGAATGATGACGGCCGGATTTGCCGACAGGCCGATGCCACGCACCCGTCTCAAGGTTGCGACCAAGTACCCCCGAATAACGCGCCAGTTTTTCCTGGAGCAGGGTCGACAGGTGGAGCTGATCAAGCTTTACGGCTCGATGGAGTTGGCGCCCGTGGTCGGGCTTGCCGACATCATCGTCGATCTTGTCGATACCGGTAATACACTTAAGGCGAACGGCCTGACACCGCTTGAACACATCATGGATATCAGCTCGCGCCTGATCGTAAATCGGGCTTCGCTGAAAATGAAGAATCAACCGGTTAAGGAACTCGTGGGCAAGATTGAAAAGGCGGTGAAATAATATGGACATCAAGCGACTGGACAGCCTGGACAGCGATTTTAAGTTACAACTCGATAAACTACTCGCGTGGGATTCAACATCCGACGAAGCAGTTTTCAAAACAGTCAGCGAAATTCTGAAATCGGTTAAGAACCAGGGTGATAGTGCGGTACTCGATTTCAGCCTGCGCTTCGATGGACTCAAGGCTAAAAACCTGGCCGAGTTGGAAATGCCGTTGGATCGGCTGCGAGAGGCTTACGAAGGCATCGAATACAGGGATCGAGAGGCACTGGAGCAGGCTGCGGCGAGAATACGCGCTTATGCAGGGCATCAGAAACTCGAGTCATGGGAATATACCGAGGCTGATGGAACACTGCTTGGTCAACAAATTACCCCTCTGGATCGGGTCGGGCTTTACGTGCCCGGTGGCAAGGCGGCTTATCCATCCTCGGTATTGATGAACGCTATTCCAGCGGTTGTGGCCGGCGTGCAGGAACTGATCATGGTGGTGCCAACACCGAAGGCCGTGGTCAACGAACTGGTGTTGGCGGCAGCGCATGTCGCCGGCGTTACCCGGGTGTTTACCATAGGAGGGGCGCAGGCGGTGGCGGCGCTGGCTTATGGTACCGAGACGATGCCGGCGGTGGATAAAATCGTGGGTCCCGGAAATATCTACGTGGCCACGGCAAAACGCATGGTGTTTGGCACCGTTGGTATCGATATGGTGGCCGGCCCCTCTGAAATACTGGTTATTTGCGACGGCAAGACCGATCCGGACTGGATCGCGATGGATCTTTTTTCGCAGGCCGAGCATGACGAAGACGCGCAGGCGATCCTGCTCTCACCGGATAGCGAGTTTCTTGACAGGGTAGGGGACAGCATCGAGCGCCTGATCGAAGAAATGCCGCGTAAGCAGGTTATCGACCAGTCGCTGAGTTTGCGTGGCGCCTTGATCAAGGTCGGGGACCTCAATGATGCGGTTGCCGTCGCCAATTATATTGCACCGGAACACCTGGAACTCTCAGTTGACAATGCAAAACAGCTGGCAAAATCAATTCGCCATGCCGGCGCTATATTTCTTGGACGTTATACCGCCGAAGCACTGGGTGATTATTGCGCCGGACCGAATCATGTATTGCCAACCTCACGCACCGCCCGTTTCTCTTCTCCGCTCGGGGTCTATGATTTCCAGAAGCGCTCGAGCCTGATTGGCTGTTCCGCAGAAGGCGCTTCCGAACTCGGTAAGGTAGCCTCAACGCTGGCCCGCGGTGAGGGTCTCGAAGCGCACGCTCGTTCCGCCGAAAATAGAATCAAGTGAAGCCGCCCAAAAGGCGGCTTCATCCCGGAAAGTCCGATAGGACTTATCCGGGATCCAGAAATACCTGCGCGGTACCAGCTACGCGCGAGATCGCAAAGACAGAACTTACGGCGGCGTCATCCCGGAAAGTGCGTCAGCACCTACCGATACGCCGGACCGCCGGGATCTTGTAATGGCCTGATAACACTAAGGACTGGTGACCTCAGCGAAAATTACCCGACACTGCAATTTCGTTTAAGAAAAAAATAGTTGCAATATTAAAAATTGGGAATATAATCCCAAATAATGAAAATCGACACCAGTTCTCAATTTGTCGGTTTTTTAAAGATTTTTTTATAAATTGGGAATATAATCCCAAGGAGATTAAGATGAATTTATTGCAAACCAAACAATTAGTCGGGATCTCTACGCTCTTAGCAACAATTATGCTTGCTAGCGGCTGTGGTGGCTCCTCTTCAAGTAGCGACGGAGATGCCGATACTACCGTAGTCAGCCGCGGTCTGATTACCGGTTTCGGTAGCGTTTACGTCAACGGCGTCCGGTTTCATACTGGTAGCACTCAGTTTTCAATCGATGATGATGGCGGTGTTGAGTCTGATTTAAAAGTCGGCATGATCGTCACCGTCAAAGGCTCGAAAAGCGATGATGGAGTCAATGGACACGCAACCCATATCTCCTATGACAACGAACTGAAGGGACCGGTTACCAGCATCGTATACGACAACGCCGACCCGGCCCTCGCTACCACGGCTTCTCTGGGAATTCTTGCACAGCCTGTAACGGTCAACCGGGATACCACGATCGACGATGATGGCGGCTTGACTTTCGAAACTATCAAGGTCAACGACGTGCTTGAGGTCAGCGGGTATGCCAATGATTCGGGTTTGCTCGCAACCCATATTGAATTACAGGCCGACGCCTCGGAAATCGAAATCAAGGGACATATCGATGTCGGTAGTCTGACCTCTAATAGCTTTACCATCAATGGTTTTCCGGTGAGTTACGATGGCACGACTCCACTTGACGATATCGGTTTTCTCACCGAGGGATTATTCGTTGAAGTTGAGGGTGAACTCAATCTTACGGGTGATATCTTGATCGCCAGGAAAATTGAAGGCGAGCATGAGGGTCTCGATGACGACATGGATGATGCCGAGGTCCAGGGTATGATCGACGATTATGATCCCAATGAGGATACCTTTACTATCCTTGGCCAGCAGGTCGATGCCACCGGTGCCGAGCTTTATCCATCAACACTGGCGTTAGCCGATGACCTGATCGTTGAAGCCGAAGGCCATATCGTCAATGGAATCCTGTACGCGGACGAGGTCAAGCAGAAAGGCAAGAAAATCAAGATTTATGCGCCCCTGTCGGCAGTCAATACCGATTCGATTAGTTTTAATTTCGGTTCGACAGACATTGTTGTCAGAGTTGACGATCGTCAGACTGAGATCGAAGACAATATAACCGATACCGACATATCATTAATGGATTTGATGACAAATGATTTTGTTGAGATGGAAGCATTTGACGATGGTAGCGGCGTGATCAATGCGGTTGAGATCGAGCGCGAGACAATGGACGAATTCAGGGTAGTTGCCCCGGTAGTGGAAGACGGATGGAATGCAACCGACCAGACAGTGGTGCTGCTGGGTGCGGAATTCAATCTCAGCGCGGCGGTCTACGAGGATGAATTCGACCAGAACATCTCGGCCGATACATTTTTCGGCTCGCTCAGCCCCGGAAAGTTTATCAAGATCAAGGATACCGATAGCAACGGTATTTTCGATAAAGCGGAGCTGGATGACTAGTTAAACTGAAGCCCGTGTGTTGAAATTAACCCACGCGGGCTTCATTTCTAAATACGATATGCAAGAAATACTACGCAAAACACTGAGAAAAATACTGTTGGCGCTGGTTCGTACCCTGATACGCAACGGCATGGCCTACGGTGAATTTGACCAGGTTGCACGTAAGTGTTTCGTCGATGTTGCCTATCGTGACTTTGCTCCAAGCGGTAAGAAACAGACCATTTCCAATGTTGCGATCCTGACCGGCCTGAATCGCAAGGAAGTCAAAAAACTTGCTGAGCTTGACGTCGATCAAAGTGATGCTGGCAACAAGCAATATAGTCGTGTTGTCAGGGTCCTGGGAGGCTGGATTAACGATTCCCGCTTTTTACGCAAGGACGGTAATCCGCGAGACCTGGAGTACGAAGGCAAGGATTCGTTTAGCGAACTGGTCAAACTCTATAGTGGCGATATGCCGGTAGCGGCGATGCAAAAAGTCTTACTCAATTCAGCCAACATCAAGTTTACCGACGATAACAAGGTGCGACTGCTCAGCCATGCCTATCTGCCGTCGGATGACCCAGTCGAGAAACTGGCGATCCTCGGCACAGATGCGAGCCAGTTAGTAGACACAATCGATTTCAATTTGACTGCCACGGAAGAAACGCTGCGTTTTCAACGTAAAGCATCGAATCCGAAGGTGGCGGACGGTTCGATAGCGGAAATCAAGCAATTCTTAAGACGCAAGGGGCAGGCATTCCTCGAGGAGATCGATCTCTACCTGTCCCAGCATGAAACCAATGACGACTCAGGCAAAGAAGTCAGCGTTAGCGTGTTCTATCACGAGTCGGACAATGAAGACCAGGAAGTTGAGAAATGAATATTTTTAGCGGCAAACCGACAAGGTTATTAACGACACTTTTCTCGATGCTTGTCAGCATCGCGATGCTCAATGCCTGCGGCGGCAGCGGTGGTGGTGGCTCGGATACGACTGCCGGAATCGGCGGCACCGGAATTGCAGTCGGTAAGGTAACCGGTTTCGGCAGTATTTTTGTCAATGACGACCGTTTTGTCACTGATAACAGCATCTTTGTTGTCGATGGCGAGGTACTTAATCAGAGTGCGCTCGCTGTCGGCATGGTAGTCGGGCTCGAGGCCGAAACCAAGAATGGTGAATTTACCGGCGATGCGATCCAGGTGGTATACGACGATGAAATACAGGGGCCGATCGACTCGACTGTGGGTATTACTACAAGCCCGGACGGTACTCAGAAAAGTTTTGAGGTGTTCGGCCAGACCATCACCATCGACGATACCAGTACACGGTTCGTGAACATCAGCTTCACTGATTTCATTGGGACTATTGATGACGTGGTCGAAATCAGCGGATTCCGAATTTCTCCAACCGAAGTGAGTGCGACTTACGCCGAGAAAACCGGTGACCTGATTTTTATGACGAGTGAAGTCGAGCTGCGCGGCACCATCGAAAATTACAACCCTGGATTACCTGAGGAATTCGAAATTGACGGTATTCTAATCGAAGTCGATCGCAGCGACCCCGATCTCGAACTGGAAGTGCCCAATGGGATTCTGCAGGATGATCTCTTTGTCGAGGTTAAAGGCATCATCCAGGATGCGACGACGATCCGGGCGAAGAGGATCGAACTCGAGGATGAGAATCTGGGTGAAGAGGTCGATGACGTCAGGCTGCAAGGTATCATTTCGGTCTTTGGCGATATCTCGAATTTCGAAATCGACGGACAACTGATCGATGCGAGTGGCGCCGAGATCGAACCGCAGGGTGCCGGTTTTGGCGTAGGCACCGAGGTCGAAGTCGAGGGAGATATCGTCGGCAGCGTGTTGATCGCCGACGAGCTTGAAGTCGAGGATGCAGAACCTGAATTGAGATCCTTTATCAGTTCAGTCGATGTCAACAACAATCGGTTTGAGGTGGATTTTCCGTTCACCACGGGTTTGTCGACAGTGGTTGTGGTCAACGTCAATGCGCAAACCGTGTTCGAGGACGAGACCGGTTCGGTCGTCACCCCACCGTTTTCGCTCGATGACCTGGTAGGTGGCGTCGGCCGTACCGGTGATTACGTGCGCGTCGAGGGTCAGGAAGTCGGCGGTGAAATATTAGCAAACGTCGTGAAACGGGTGGCTCCGGATGATAAGCGTAAACTCGAGGGTGTCGTCCAAGCTTATACAGCGAGTACGATTATCGTCCCGGGCTCGATTACCGTGCTGGGTATTACCTATCAGCTGGTTGATGGCATTACCGACTACGAACCCGATCCACCCGATATAGAGGTCAACAATTTCGTCGAAATTGAGGATGAGGATGATCCAATGGGGAATCTCGCAGACGGTGTCGCCGACGAGGTCGAAGAAGAATAATTTTTGCTCCTCAATGCTACTTTGTGAATGACCAGTTGTTGATAACGGTGCCGAGTTTTAAGGTCCCACCTTTCGTGGGGATGATCGGTTAATCCTTACTGCGGTCGCTGGGTGACTTTCATCATCAGCTCGAGTTGTTCCGGGCCCCGGTAAATAGAGACCTTAATTTTCTCATCGGGTTTGTGCATGGTGATCTGATCGAGTAGGTCACGAATTCCATCTACCGGCTTATCGTTTACCGCGATCACGATATCACCGGCGCGAATGCCGGCCATGTCGGCCGGGCTATTGATAAAAACCCCGACGACCAGGGCACCCTTGATGCCCGGGTCTCCGGTTGCCATCGCGGCCTGAGCGGTGATCTCGGTGCCTTCGACTCCGAGCCAGCCACGGGTGACTTTACCGAACTTGATGATTTGCCGCATGATGTCGAGCGCCAGTGAAATCGGTATTGCGAAGCCGATGCCCTGGGCACCGACCGACTGGCTGAAAATTGCGGTATTAATACCGATCAACTCGCCGCGCGCGTTGATCAGCGCGCCGCCGGAATTGCCAGGATTGATTGCCGCATCGGTCTGGATAAAATTCTCGAAAGTATTAAGCCCGATACGATTGCGTCCGGTTGCACTGACGATACCCATGGTTACGGTCTGGCCGACGTTGAGGGGGTTGCCGATCGCCAGCACCACGTCGCCCACGCGTATCGACTGCTCGTTTGCGATCTTGATGCCGGCCAGACCGGTGATCGGGATCTGTAAAATAGCGATGTCGGTTTCCTTATCTTCGCCAATCAGGATTGCCTGGCTGCCGCGTCCGTCAGGGAGCGAAATCAGAATTTCGTCAGCACTGTCGATGACGTGCTGGTTGGTCAGGATATAACCATCGCTACCGATGACAACGCCGGAACCGAGGTTGGTTTCGCTACGGCTGCGCTGACGCCGTTTAAGCTGATCGCCAAAAAACTTGCTGAATACCGGATCGTCGAGCAGCGGATGGGGTTTCTCGGTAACCGTTTTCGAGGTGTAAATGGTGACTACCGAGGCGGCTGATGAAGCTACCGCGTCGGCGTAAGAAAATACCGCGGATTTGTTATCAGGACCCGTCGTGTACTGGTCCTCCGATGATGACAGGAACTGCAGAATTTCGTTTTTATCCTTGTCACTTACGCTGACCAGGTAGACGGTCGCGAGTGCGAGTCCGATCAATCCGAACTGAAATATAAAACCCACAACTTTGATTAGTTTCATCGCACGATAGTATCATAGGGTTCGAATTACAGGATTAGCCGCCATGCAACTAGAACAGCTCCGTGAATTTTGCGACGAGTACCTGAAAGTTACTGAATTTGATGACTATTGTCCGAACGGATTGCAGGTCGAAGCGAATGTGGAAGTCGAAAATATTGTCTGTGGGGTCACCGCAAGCCAGGCATTGATTGAAGCCGCGGTCGATCATGGCGCGGACACTCTGATTGTTCATCATGGTTATTTCTGGAAAGGCGAATCCCAGGCAATCACAGGCTACAAGGGCAGGCGTATCAGTAGCCTGATAAGAAACAATATAAACCTGTTGGCGTTCCACCTGCCACTGGATGTACACCCCGAGGTTGGCAACAATGTGCAATTGGCCCGGGTCCTGGACTGGGAGGTAGCGGACAGTTTTGGCGAGCAGGGCCTCGTGTTTGAGGGCAGGCTCCCGGCCGAGCAAAGCCTGGCCGAATTAACGCAACATATTGAGACTGGCTTAGATACGCGCGCGCTTGCTATCGGTGCCGGTGATCATGCGATAAATCGGATTGCCTGGTGTACTGGTGCCGCGCAGGGCTTTATTGAAGCCGCTGCCGAGCGCGGCGTTGATGCCTTCGTTAGTGGTGAAGTATCGGAACCGACCTTCCACCTGGCACGGGAAATGGGAATCCATTATATCGCCGCCGGACATCACGCAACCGAGCGCTACGGCGTGCAGGCACTGGCAAGGGTCATAGCCGAACGGTTCGGGGTAAAGCAGCAATTTATTGATATTCCCAACCCGGTCTGAGCCGAACCGGGAAAAGTCATTCAATATGCGCGCAAAACCCTTGATTTAAGGGTAATACCCCCTCGACGAAAAAGTTAAAGTAAGCTATCCTAACGACCGTTTTTTGTGTCCGGGCCGAGGGTCCTTTGCGCCGGAAATCCAATACTCAATCGGGGGAAGAATTCGAATGTCTTCAGGTGGTGTAGATAATAATCGCAGGCGTTTCCTGACCGCGGCGACAGTGGTGGTTGGAGCCGTCGGTACAGTAATAACGGCGGTTCCCTTCGTCGCGAGCTGGAGTCCGAGTGCGCGGGCCAAAACTGCTGGTGCACCGGTGGAAGCGAATATTGGTAAGCTCGAACCCGGCCAGCAGATCATCGTAAAATGGCGTGGCAAGCCGGTATGGGTAGTTCGTCGTGACGAGAAAGCGCTGGCAACCCTGCCAAAAGTGGCGGGTGAATTACGTGATGTTGACTCAGACGAAAGTATCCAGCCCGAATATGCAAAAAACGAGTATCGTTCGCGCAAACCCGAGTTCCTGATTATCGAGGGTATTTGCACTCACCTGGGTTGTTCACCAACCTACCAGCCTGAAATCACTTCAGATTTCCAGGGCGGCTTCTTTTGTCCCTGCCATGGCTCGAAGTTCGATTTCGCAGGGCGGGTTTACTCGGGAGTACCAGCACCGACAAATTTACCCGTTCCGCCGCATTACTTTGTGAGTGACGACGTGATCCGGATTGGCGAGGATGGGGTAGCATAATGAGCGAAAATAAAAACAGTAACGGGTTGCTTGGCTGGATCGATGCGCGATTTCCAATGACCAAGATGTTCGAAGAACATCTGTCCAAGTATTATGCCCCTAAAAACTTCAACTTCTGGTACTTCTTCGGTTCGCTGGCACTGCTGGTGCTGGTGTTGCAGATCGTAACCGGGATTTTCCTGACCATGCACTACAAGCCGGATGGTGACATGGCGTTCAGTTCGGTCGAATACATTATGCGTGATGTTGACTGGGGCTGGTTGATCCGTTATCTGCACTCTACCGGGTCCTCGGCATTTTTCATCGTGGTTTACCTGCATATGTTTCGCGCGCTGATCTACGGTTCTTACCAGAAGCCACGTGAGTTGATCTGGCTGTTCGGTATGTTCATATTCCTGGCCCTGATGGCGGAGGCGTTCATGGGCTACCTGTTGCCCTGGGGCCAGATGTCCTACTGGGGTGCCCAGGTCATTATTTCGCTGTTTGGTGCGGTCCCGGTGGTGGGAGACGAATTGACGCTGTGGATTCGCGGTGACTTTGTCGTGTCAGACGCAACCCTGAACCGATTCTTCGCCCTGCACGTGGTCGCGGTTCCCATTGTGCTGTTGGCGCTGGTAGTAATGCATATTATCGCTTTGCATGAAGTCGGCTCGAATAATCCGGATGGTGTTGAGATCAAGAAGAACAAGGACGCGAACGGCATTCCACTCGACGGTATCCCGTTTCATCCCTACTATTCTGTCAAGGACCTCGTCGGGGTCGTGGTGTTTCTGATTTTATTCAGCGCCGTAGTGTTCTTCGCGCCGGAAATGGGTGGCTATTTTCTGGAATATGCCAATTTTGTGCCGGCTAACCAGTTCAAAACGCCCGAGCACATCGCGCCGGTATGGTACTTCACGCCCTTCTACGCGATTCTGCGCGCGATCCCCGATAAGCTCACCGGTGTTATCGCCATGTTCGCTTCAATTGCCGTCCTGTTTGTACTGCCGTGGATTGACCGGGGCAAGGTTAAATCGGTACGTTATCGCTCGACATCCTTCAAGTTGTTGCTGGTGATGCTGGTGGTCAGTTTCATTGGATTGGGTTACCTGGGCGCGTTGCCCGCGACCGAAACCCGCACCCTGTTCGCGCGGGTGTTTAGCCTGGGTTACTTTGGATTCTTCCTCGGTTTATGGTGGATCAGTAAGAACGAAGTTACCAAGCCGGTTCCAGAGAGGGTGCGATAATGGGGAGAATTTTAATCGTTGCTGCCATCCTGCTATTACCCTCACTCGGCTGGGGTGCCGGCGGTGGACACACTTTCCCCGACGACGAGGTCCACATTGACTGGGACGACAAGGCCGCAATGCAACGTGGTGCGCGCACCTTTGTTAACTATTGCCTGAGCTGCCATTCCGCCGCGTATTCGAGGTTTAACCGGGTTGGCGAAGATCTCGGAATCCCGGACGAACTGGTGCTTGAAAACCTGATCTTTACCACGGATGTCAACGGTGACAAGACCAAGGTCGGTGAATTGATGAAAACGACGATGACTCCCGCATATGCTGAGCAGGCCTTTGGTACCGTACCGCCTGATCTTTCGCTGATTGCACGTTCGCGCGGGGTCGACTGGCTGTACAATTACCTGCGCGGCTTCTACGTCGATGACACCCGTGTTGGACTTGGCGTGAACAACGGGGTTTTTCAAAATGTGGGGATGCCGCATGTGTTGGCCGAACTGCAGGGGCTTCAACAGCCCAAGTACAAGAACGTGCAGGATTCTCACGGCAACGAAAGCGAAGTTATTGTCGGTTTCGAAATCATTAAACCGGGTTCGATGACGAAATCGGAGTATGACCAGACCATTCATGATCTGGTGGCATTCCTCGACTATCTGGCCGAACCCTACAAGCAGACACGCAAAAACGTTGGTACCGGTGTCATCATTTTTCTGTTCGTCTTCCTGATTCTGGCTTATTTGCTTAAGAAAGAATACTGGAAGGACGTCCATTAACTTAGGAATTTAAAATTATGTCAGTAGTGGCGAATCGCCGTTCGGTGATGAGTTGCTTTTCTTCTCCGATTGACCCGGAGTGTCACCGCGCACGCATCGTGCTGGCGGAAAAAGACATTACCGTCGAAATCCATGATGTAGATACCAATAATCTGCCAGAAGATTTGCTCGACTTGAATCCTTACGCAACTGTTCCAACCATGGTCGATCGAGATCTCGTTTTATATAATGCGAGGGTATTGATCGAGTACCTGGATGAGCGCTTTCCGCATCCTCCCTTGATGCCTGTTGATCCGGTTTCCCGTGCCAAGAGTCGACTGGCGCTGTTCCGCATCGAGAGTGACTGGTTCAGTTTGCTGAACGACATCGAGCGTGGTACGGAAAGACGCAAAACCCAGGCAAAAAAGGCACTCACCGAAAGCCTTATAAATTCGAATGACGTGTTTGGCGCAATGCCGTATTTTCTTTCCGCCGAGTTTAGTTTGCTGGACTGCAGCATCGCTCCCATACTTTGGCGCTTGCCCCATTACGGGATTGAGTTGCCCAAGACTACCCGGAAGATTACTAGCTATATGAAACGGGTATTTTCTCGGCCTTCGTTTCAGGCCAGCCTGTCCGAGCAGGAACGGGATATGGTCGCCTAGGGATCCGGGTGTTATGTCGGTTGCTCTAAAATGTCCAGGTCTTAAAGGTGCCCGGTGAAATCCAGTAAACCTTACCTGGTTCGGGCCTTATACGAATGGATTCTCGACAACGACACAACGCCTTACATCCTTGTGGATACCGGTATTGACCAGGTATTAGTACCTCCCGGGATTGCCAACGATGGCAAGGTCGTGCTGAATCTCGCACCGGCTGCGATCGAGGATCTCGAAATGACCAATGAGCATGTTTCTTTTTCTGCGCGTTTCAATGGTGTCGCCGAAAATATTTACTGCCCGATCGCGTCTTTGCTGGCAATCTATGCCCGTGAAAATGGCGAGGGCATGATGTTCCCCGCCGAAGAATCCGATGACAATCCCGACCAGCCAGACGATGCCGAAACGTCGGATCGCGCCAAACCCAAGGGCCCGACCCTCAAGGTCATCAAGTAACACCACCAGAAGCGCCTTTATTACAGAAAGTGCGACAGCACTTAGCTGGGATCTCCCAATGCTTTAACCAAGGCCAAGGTTACTGATTCTACGTGCAGCGTGTTCTTGCTAACGCTACCCCGGG
This sequence comes from Gammaproteobacteria bacterium, assembly GCA_029862125.1. Lineage (GTDB taxonomy): Bacteria > Pseudomonadota > Gammaproteobacteria. Next base: position 25,487 of record JAOTXY010000020.1, read on the forward strand.
GTAGCTTGAGTCTGAGAGGCAACCGAGGAAGTTTCTTGCGACGTAAAGACCGGGTGCCGAAAAAGCATTAATTTTAAAGGGTCAGGCGGCATGGATGCCGCCTGTGGCGAGTCGAGACATGGACGTCGCGGTCCGGCGTCCCGGGTCTCGCCTTGCCCTTTAAAATTAATGCTTTTTCGGGAAGCCGCAGGCCACCCGGTCAGTCGCAAGGAACTTCCTCGGTTGCCTTTGCAGGGATGGAATCCTGATGGAATAACGACAAGTCGGTTCGAGGGTTGAGCAAGACTGTTATTCGGCGTAGAAGGCGTTTTTGATCCAGTTGAAATCGCTGGTGCCTGCAGCTTGCTGCTGGATCAGCAGTGCGTCAAAGCGCAGTGCATGATGGGCGAGACGCTTATTTGCCGCCAGGTAGAAGAGGGCAGCCTTGATGATTTTACGCTGCTTGCTGCGGGGGATCGTGACCGCGGCACCGCCAAAGGCTAGCGACCTGCGAAATTTCACCTCGATAAAACAGACGGTATCTCGATCAAGCATGATCAAATCGATTTCACCAAAGCGGCAGCGGTAATTGGATTGTATGAACAGCAGGTCTCGCTCAAGCAGGTAGTCCCTGGCCCGATCTTCAAAACGCAATCCTTTGCGAAGATTGAGATTCATCGATTTACGGAGGTAGCTCCGGGTCCAGGTCCTGGGCGTCTGGAGCTTCCAGTAGCTTGGCTCGACCTTTTTCATAAGTTGCCATCCTCAGCGATCGTTTCACCCGGCCGTTTTTATCAACTGATAATTTACCGGTGTTATGCGGTAGCGATTCCTCGGGATTAATCATCAGTCGGCGCAGCGAAGGAATCATTCGATAAGCATCGATCCCGAGTGCAAACAGGCGGCTGAAACGCTGGCTCTCATCTGGCCAGAGACGACTGATTTGCTGATGGTCGCGATTAGAGTGGTTGTCCAGCATCCACGGGATGTCGACAAAAAGAATTTCATCCAGGTCGCGATCATCGTCGGGATTGCTGTTGCTGGAAGAAATATGCGATGTCGAATATACGGGTAAATCCTGCGCATGGTGGAACTTGAGCTGTGGTTTGATCAGCCTGGCCTGTCTCGAGTTGCCGGCGATAAATATCATGTCAACGTCCTGGCGGCGGCGCGCATCGAATTTGACCTGTTCCTTGATCACCTGCTGCAAAATGCTTTTACGATGGTTGCTGGTGGTCAGGTTGAGCAGGTTCTTGATTTCCGTCGAATAATCGTTCTTTTTCGCCGGGTAATTGCTGTTGCCGACGACGTGGCCACCTAGCGACTCGAAGCGGTGACTGAACGCACGCTGGAGTCGATAGCCCCACTCGGTGTCGGGCACCAGTACAAGTGCGTGATGCTTGCCCTGGGCTAATGCGTAATCCGCAATCTGCACAGCTTCGTCTTCGGGACGCAAACCGAACTGGTAAAGATTTAACCGGGTTTCACTCTGGTCATTGCCGTAATTCAAAGTCAGGGTCGGAACTTCGAGTTGTTCACGTTGTTGCAGCAGGTCAATCAGGTCCTTGGCAATCGGACCAACTATAAAATCAGCACCGTCCTGAATTGCCTGCTCGTATTGCAGGTTAAATTCCGCGGGGTTGTTGCTGGCATTGATAATCTCCAGGTCGGCAACCTGCTCGGGGTTCTGGTAATAAGCGTACAGAAAACCATTCTGGATCGCCTCTGCAACCTTTTCGAGGCGCCCGGAAAAAGGCAACATCAGCGCGATACGCGTTGGATTAATATAAATACGCCTGCTTTCTTCGAGCAGGCTGATGGCGTATCTCGGTGCTGCGGAGTGATCGCCATAAAGCTGGTACCATTGGTCGATCCAGGGCTCCATTTTTAAGGGAAGCATATTCGATCGGCGCGCTATCAGGTTTAACTCCAGCCAACCGCGCACCTCGTAAGTGATTTGTTCGGCAAGCGCCCGGATCATTGCAGGCTCGGAAATACGGTTGAGCGCATCCCAGATAAAGTTATGATTTTCTTCAATTTCCTGCGGTGTTTGCAAAAACTGGCTGATTTCCATGCGTAATTTGGCGCTTTCCAGGGGTTTGCCGATCGCAAGTACCCCGCGCGAGCGAATCCTGAGTGCGAGGGCCTTGTAACGATAATCAATGATCTCTCCGATCTCTGGCAGCGCCTGCAGACTCTGGTAAATTTTGCCTTCTCCCAGGTAACCTCCCGCCCGGATCGTCTCGCGGTAATTCAGGTCCAGCTCTATGATGTCCTGTTCACCCAGTTGATCGAAATAAGGTTCAATTTCTTCGTAGAACCCTCCTTCGAAATACATCAGGGCTACCTTGAGCAGATATGAGGAGCGTTCCGGTTGAGTGGCGGATTGTGCAAGCTTGTCATACAACACCGAGGCTTCCAGCCACTGCTTATCAACCTCGTATTGAAAAGCACTGATGATGTCCTCTTCGGTTGGCGTCAGAATCTCGCTCGCAGCATCCGGATCTCCCGGTGATGTCGTGTCGCTGCCATCCGAACCGAATTGACGACCTGATTCACAGGCGGCAAGTCCCAGGCTCAGTGCCAGCAGAAACAGGATTGAACGGATCGGTTTCATTAGATGAATCAAATTAGAATGGAAACGGAGGTCTGGCGATTTTCGTAACAGGCGAATAGTGTACACTCTTTTTGCATGACCGGCGTACTCTATATTGTCGCAACCCCGATTGGAAACCTGGATGATATCAGTCTGCGTGCAATCGCAACACTCAACGCGGTTGATTTGATTGCCGCCGAGGATACCCGCCACAGTAAATACCTGTTGAATCATCTCGAAATTGAAACCCCGATGATTTCCTGCCATGAACATAATGAAAATGCACGTAGCGAGGTGTTGCTCGAAAAATTGACGGCCGGCAGTAATGTTGCACTGATTTCGGATGCGGGAACACCGCTGATTTCGGATCCGGGATACAGGCTGGTAGTTGCCGCCCAGCAGGCAGGTATACGGGTTTCACCCATACCAGGTGCTAATAGTGCAATTGCGGCCCTGAGTGCTGCCGGGTTGCCGACGGAAAATTTTTATTTTTGTGGTTTCCTGTCTTCGCGTACCAGGGAACGTGGTCTGCAACTGCAAGCTTTGCGCGAAATACCCGTGACCCTTGTCCTGTTTGAGTCGAGCCATCGTATCGAGCGCCTGATACAGCAACTGGTAGAGGTGTTTCCGCAAAAACAGTGTGTGGTAGCCAAGGAACTCACCAAGTTACATGAAAATTTCATGCGTGGTAGCGCCGCGGAACTGCTGACACGGTTGAAAGATGATAGCGTTTTAAGCAAGGGTGAATTCGTGGTACTGATCGACAATTCAGCCGATCCAGCGAGTAAACAACTGAACACGGACGACGTTGAAATACTCAAGGTTCTGCTGGAGGAAGTATCCGTCAAAATTGCGGTAAAAATTGCCATGCGTTTGACGGGAAAGAAGAAAAATGAGCTTTATCAACAAGCGCTGCAACTGCGAGACGTGGCTGAGTCAGAAACAAAAAACTAGCCGCCGTTATTTCCTAAATATTTGATATTCAAGGCAAAAAGTACTCCAGAAACTTTTGCAGACTTCTTCTCCCGGCGCAAATTGCATTCCATGGCGGGCGGTATGCACCAACTTGGTCAGTTTCTTGCATGGCGGCACATAGTGGTATTGAATGGTCGTGCTGATTCAACGATTATGGCGTTTCCCGAATAGTGAAATAATTTATATGGAAATAAATTTATTTTGCGAACGAAATTCACAGGTCATCGTCTAAAAGTTTACTATGCTTAGTAAGCATAACCACACAAAGAGCCAGAATTAAATTCATCAGGCGGCGTCTGGTCATATGAAGGGATTCGCTGGGTGCCATTCCTGATCCGAACTTGGAATAGGTAGCCCCAATGAGCATTTTCGAAAGTTATCGTGAACGATTCGACCACCACCAGCAGGAAGAATATTCGCTGCAGGAATACCTCGAACTCTGTAAAAAAGACCCCCTGGTTTACGCGACCGCGGCAGAACGCATGCTGGCCGCAATTGGTGAGCCCGAACTGGTCGATACCTCGCAGGATTCCCAGCTCAGCCGCATTTTTTCCAATAAACTGATCGCACGATATCCGGCTTTTTCCGAATTTTACGGCATGGAAGAGGCGATTGAACAAATCGTTTCTTATTTCAAGCATGCCGCACAGGGGTTAGAGGAAAAGAAACAGATTCTCTATCTACTGGGCCCGGTCGGAGGTGGCAAGTCGTCACTCGCTGATCGTCTCAAGATATTAATGGAGAAAATGCCGATCTACGCGATCAAGGATTCCCCGGTATTCGAGTCCCCGTTGGGATTGTTTGACGTGAATGAGGATGCCGCAATCCTGGAACAGGATTTCGGTATTTCCAAGCGCCACCTGAACAAGATCATGTCGCCCTGGGCCGCCAAGCGCCTCATTGAATACGGTGGTGATATCAGTCAATTCAAGGTAGTCAAGATGCAGCCTTCGATCCTCAACCAGATCGCCATTGCAAAAACCGAGCCCGGTGATGAAAACAACCAGGATATTTCCGCGCTGGTTGGTAAGGTCGATATCCGCATGCTCGAGCATTTCGCGCAAAACGATGCCGATGCCTATAGTTACTCGGGGGCTCTGTGTCGGGCCAACCAGGGTTTGATGGAATTTGTCGAAATGTTCAAGGCACCGATCAAGGTGTTACATCCATTGCTGACCGCCACCCAGGAAGGTAATTACAACGGCACCGAGGGACTTTCCGCGTTACCGTTTGAAGGTACCATCCTGGCACATTCGAATGAATCGGAATGGCAGGCATTTCGTAATAATAAGAACAACGAGGCATTTCTCGACCGGGTCTACATCGTCAAGGTCCCCTATTGCCTGCGCGTTTCCGAAGAAATCAGGATTTACGACAAGTTGCTGCACAATAGCTCACTCTCGGAAGCCTCTTGCGCGCCGAGCACCCTCGAAATGCTGGCGCAGTTCAGCGTTTTGTCGCGCCTGGTGGCACCGGAAAACTCGAGTATGTACTCGAAGATGCGTGTCTATGACGGGGAAAGCCTCAAAGATACAGATCCGAAGGCGAAGTCTTACCAGGAATATCGTGATTATGCCGGTGTTGACGAGGGCATGAGAGGTTTGTCTACACGTTTTGCATTCAAGATCCTGTCACGCGTATTTAATTTTGACCAGACCGAGGTCGCCGCAAACCCGGTGCACCTGCTCTATGTACTCGAGCAACAAATAGCGCGCGAGCAATTTCCTCAGGATTTACACGATCGTTACCTGGAGCATATCAAGGCCTTCCTGGTGCCCAACTACGTCGAGTTTATCGGCAAGGAAATCCAGACTTCTTACCTCGAGTCATACTCGGAATATGGTCAGAACATTTTCGACCGTTATGTCACCTATGCTGATTTCTGGATCCAGGACCAGGAATACCGTGATCCGGAAACAGGTGAAAACTTTGGACGGGCATCACTCAACGAGGAGCTCGAAAAAATTGAAAAGCCGGCGGGAATTTCCAATCCCAAGGATTTTCGCAACGAAGTGGTTAATTTTGTATTACGCGCACGTGCCCAGAACGACGGTAATAATCCGGAATGGGTGAGCTATGAAAAATTGCGCACCGTAATCGAAAAGAAAATGTTTTCCAACACCGAGGAGTTATTACCGGTCATTTCTTTCAGCGCAAAAGCTTCCGAGGAAGACGAAAAGAAGCATGCCAACTTTGTTTCGCGTATGGTCGAGAAAGGCTATACCGAGAAACAGGTACGCCTGTTATGTGAATGGTATCTGCGCGTCCGAAAATCTTCTTAAGCAATGGGTCCGATCCCGAGAAGACTGACATGGCGCAACTCATTGACAGACGGCCGAACGCAAAGAACAAGAGCACGGTAAACCGGCAGCGATTTTTAAGGCGTTATAAAAAGCAGATTAAAAAAGCGATTTCGGAACAGATCTCGGAGCGTTCAATCACCAATATCGACGGCGGCGAAAGCGTGTCGATTCCAACTCGTGATATTTCCGAGCCCACCTTCCGTAACGATAAGGGTGGTGTTCGCGAAGGGGTTTATCCCGGTAACAAGGAATTCGCGCAGGGCGACAAGATTAAGCGCCCGCTTAACCAGGGCCAGGAAAAAGGTCGACGCGCGAGTGATAGCGGTGAAGGCGAGGACGAATTTGCCTTTGAAATCTCGAAGGATGAGTACCTCGATATGTTGTTTGACGATCTCGAGCTGCCTAACCTCAAAAAGAACCAGTTGCGCAAGATGACCAAGAGTAAAACCGTGCGCGCCGGTTTCACCAATGACGGTGTACCCACAAACATCAATATCGTGCGCTCCCTGCGCTCGGCATTGTCCAGGCGCGTTGCCATGGGAGCAGAGCCGAGGCGAGTTCTGCACGAGCTCGAAGCGGAATTGGAGGTCCTCGAGCAGGAAGTGGGTGGTGACGAAACTAAACGCCTTGCACTGCAGGAAGAAATAGAAGTTTTACGCGGGCGTATTCGCAGAATTCCCTTCATCGACACTTTCGATTTGCGCTTCAATAATTTTGTTCAGCGCCCGGAACCTACTTCCCAGGCCGTAATGTTTTGCCTGATGGATGTGTCGGGGTCCATGGACCAGGAAACCAAGGATATCGCCAAGCGCTTTTATATCCTGCTTTATCTTTTCCTGACTCGCAGCTATCGCGACGTTGACGTGGTTTATATTCGTCATCACACCCAGGCCAAGGAGGTCGATGAAGAAGAATTTTTCTACTCGCGTGAGACCGGCGGTACGATCGTGTCGAGCGCGTTGGAAATGACTCGCGATATTATCGCCCAGCGTTATCCGCCGACCGACTGGAACATTTACGCCGCCCAGGCTTCTGATGGTGATAACTGGAACGATGACTCCCCGGTTTGCGAACAGATCCTGGCCAAGCAACTGTTACCCCAGTTGCGCTATTTCGCTTATGTTGAAATTACCAAGCGCGATCACCAGGGTTTGTGGGATCACTATTCCCGCCTGCTGGAGAGCAATGATAATTTTGCCATGCAACATATTCGGCAGTATGAAGATATTTACCCGGTATTCCGTGAATTTTTCAGGAAACAAACCCAATGAGCGAACCGATCTCGACCGGAGCCGAATGGACCTTCGAATTGATCGAAGAATACCACGCCGAGATTGCCGATATCGCTGAAGAATTCAAACTCGATACCTATCCTAACCAGATCGAGTTGATTACCGCCGAACAGATGCTGGATGCCTACGCCAGTATCGGTATGCCGATCGGCTACAGCCACTGGTCGTTCGGCAAACATTTTATTCGTAACGAACAACAGTACCGCCGCGGGCATATGGGTTTGGCCTACGAAATCGTAATTAATTCAAATCCCTGCATCGCCTATTTAATGGAAGAAAATACCATGATGATGCAGGCATTGGTGATTGCGCATGCCTGTTTCGGCCACAATTCATTTTTCAAGGGCAACTACCTGTTCCGGGCATGGACCGATGCCGAGGCAATCATCGATTACCTGGTTTTTGCCAAGCGCTATATCAGTGACTGCGAAGAGCGTTACGGTATCGATGAGGTTGAGAACCTGCTTGATTCCTGCCATGCGCTACAGAATCATGGCGTCGATCGTTACAAGCGACCCAACCCGGTGTCAATGCGCGAAGAAAAGGAACGGCTCAAGGAACGTGAAGCCTACCTGCAGTCACAGGTGAACGACCTATGGCTCAAAACAGTGCCGCAAAAAGAGGTTGCTGAAGAGGATACGACACAGCCGAATTTCCCGGAAGAACCGCAGGAAAATATTCTTTATTTTATCGAGAAAAACGCACCCCTGCTCGAACCCTGGCAGCGCGAAGTGGTGCGCATCGTGCGCAAGATCGGCCAGTATTTTTACCCGCAACGTCAAACCCAGGTGATGAACGAGGGTTGGGCCTGCTTCTGGCATTATCACATTATGAATGCCCTGTACGATCGGGGCAGGGTTACCGAAGGTTTTATACTCGAATTTCTGCAAAGCCATACCAACGTCGTTGCACAACCGGAGTTTGACAGCGAACATTTTAGTGGTATCAATCCCTATGCGCTGGGTTACGCAATGATGACCGATATCAAGCGAATTTGTGTTGATCCGGAAGAGGAAGACCGTAAGTGGTTTCCCGATATCGCGGGTTCGAACTGGCAGGAAACACTTGATTTTGCAATGCGTAACTTCAAGGATGAAAGCTTTGTTTCACAATTTCTGTCGCCGCGGCTGATCCGCGAGTTCAAGCTGTTTTCAATTCTCGACGATGAGCAGCTCACCGAACTCGAGGTGACCTCGATTCACAATGATGCGGGTTACCAGTATATACGCCAGGCGTTGTCCAATCAGTATAACCTCAGCATGAACGAGCCCAATATCCAGGTTTATAATGTCGACACCCGGGGCGATCGCACCCTTACCCTGCGACACGTGCCGCACAAAGATATTCCGCTGGCTAAAAACCGCGAGGAAGTGCTGAAGCATTTGCGCCGGTTGTGGGGATTTGGCGTCAAACTTGAAACGCTCGACGCAGAGGGTAAGGTCAAAAGTACCGACGAATGCGCTGCCTGACAGGCTTCAACCGCCCTTGATCGGCGGAAGCAATACTACCTCGTCATCTGCCTGAATATTGATTTCGTCGAATTGATCGCTGGCGACCTTTTCGTCATTCAGAATGACCATGTAAGGTTTATCGGGCGGAACCGGAATTTTCTGCAACAGTGCTGCGAGGCTGCAGCCCTCGTCGACGTCGATCTTGCATTTGTTGAAGGAGCTGCCGGCGGGCAGGTAGTGTCGCAGCCCGCCGAACAGGGTGACCGATATATCCATCACACGGCAATCAGGTAAGCATTATCAATCGATACCGAGACGACTCAGCGTATCCCTGGTGGGCACGCCTTCCGCGTCCCAGCCGTTGATAGCATAGTACTCGGGTAGCATTTCATCGAGCCTGCATACCAGGCCCTTGCCGGTGCCGACATCGGCCGGTTCCTCGAGGATGCGTTTGGGCAGGGTATCGTCTTTCTTACCCAGGCCAGCCTTCAGGTTGAACAGCTTTTCCAGGTTCCAGATGCGTTCACCGGTTTCGACCATCCGTGCCTCGGTATTCCAGTCGCCCTCACAGACCAGGTCGACCAGTTCACAATAGTCTTCGGTGCCCCAGCCGCAACCGGACGGGAACAGGCACAGACCACTGGAATCCATGAATGCAACCAGGCGCTGGCTCTCGGCAACGACCTGCGCTTTGCCTGCGATTTCGGTGGTGTCAAAATCATGTTCGTATGGATCGGCGCGCAGGTGACAGGCACCGCGGTTACTGGTTGCATAAGCCAATCCCATGCCCTGCATGGAGCGGCCATCGTAGGCAGCGAATTCCTGGCCCTTGACCGTCATCGACAAATCCGGATGGCCGTATTTCTCGCACAGGCGTTTCGAGCCCATCGCAATATCGGCGCCAAACCCTTCGCCCTTGCCAGCGAGTTCCGAAATCTGACACAAAGCCTCGGCATTGCCGAATTCAAGCTTGATACCACCGGTGGTATTTTCATCGATAGCACCGATGTCGAACAGCTCCATTGCGGCTGCAATGGAGCCACCGAGCGAGATAGGATCCATGCCGTATTCGTTACAGATGAAGCCAGCGAAAGTTGCCGCGTCAATATCGTCTACGCCACAGGCGGAGCCAAGCGCATAGGCGGTTTCGTATTCGAGGCCACCGGAGGCGCCCTGATATTCGGGGCGGTCCTTGACTGACCAGTGGTTCGGATCGATCTTGCAGATGCGCCCGCAGCCGATGGTGCAGCCGAAGCAGGCGCCGTTGGTAACGATATTGGTGTGACCGTCGGGGTTGGGTGTATGCATGGCCTCGGGATTGAGTTTGTTGGCGCCCTCGAAGCGCACGCTGCGATTGTTGCGCGTCGGCAGGCTGCCGAAGCCGTTGGTCACATCCATCATCGCCAGCGTGCCGTCACGCGCCATGCCCTCGCGGTCGTTCATGCGTGCGTTGATTTCGTTGATCTTGTGGTAAACCTCTTTGCTGGCCGCAGGTGTGCCGACGGTGCCGCGCACCGCGATGGTTTTGAGGTTCTTGGAGCCCATTATCGCGCCCACACCGGAGCGTCCCGCGGCGCGATGCTTGTCATTGACCACGCATGCGTAGCGGCACAGGGTTTCCCCGGCCTGTCCAATGCCGGCAAAGCGCATCAGCGGATCGCTGTACTTCGTCGCGAGGATATCCTCGGTTTCCCATACGGTCTTGCCCCAGATGTCGCCGGCGTCGCAGATTTCGACCTTGTCGTCTTCGATATGCAGGTAGACCGGTCTGTCGGATTTACCTTCGATGATTAGCATATCGTAACCCGCATTTTTCAGCTCCCCGCCGAATTTGCCGCCCGAGTTGGAGCAGGCAATGGCGCCGGTTAGCGCGCCCTTGGTGACTACCGTGTAGCGACCGCTGGTCGAGGCCATGGTTCCGGTCAACGGGCCGGTGGCAAAGATGATTTTATTCTCCGTCGACAGGGCATCTACCGCCGGATCCATCTCTTCGTAAAGATACTTGCTGCCGAGTCCTCGTGAACCCAGATAGGCATTAGCCCAGTCCATATTCAGGGGTTCAAAGTCGCAGCTGCCTTTGCTCAGGTTTACGCGCAAAATCTTTTGTTGCCAGGCCATCTGGATTCCTCCGAGAAATTATTGTGTTATAGGCGCGATTGTATATCCTGCTGATCTGTTTTAACACATGTCAGCGGCCGGAAAGCGGTCATAAATCAGGTGAATATTAATGATCAGGGTAATCATCGAACGCGAAATAGCGGAAGGTCTCGAAGAATTTTACGAAGCTGCGATTGCAAACCTGCTGGGTGTAATGGCCAATGCCGAGGGATATGTATCGGGAGAGTCATCGGTTGAAATACATCGTCCCAATCGATACGTGGTGATAACGCGATGGACTGACGAAGCGGCCTGGAACCGCTGGTTTCAATCCAGTGAACGGCAAGAGTTGTTAAATGCGATCCGGCCATTTTTAGCCAAGGAGGAAAAGTTTACCTTACTAAAACAGCTCAGTATGCACCGCGACCAGTGGAGCAAGTGAACTTCGGTGCACTATCGCCTGGAATAGAACCCCTGACAATGTATCCCTAATCGGATTTTGTTCATCCCGGTAGCGGGTTTACGCGGTGGTCCGACCTGTCGCAACAACGCAATACTTGTTTTTTTTAATGTCATGCGGGTGGCGTCCTGTTGTTAGCATGGTAAAATTGTCGCCAAGTCAGCTGGATAATCGCTGGTTCCTGTCTTTAAGATTGGGAACTGGAGGAAAGTCCGGGCTCCACAGGGCAGAGTGCCAGATAACGTCTGGGGGGCGTAAGCTCACGGCCAGTGCAACAGAAAGCAAACCGCCAGCTACGGCTGGTAAGGGTGAAAGGGTGCGGTAAGAGCGCACCGCACTTCTGGTAACAGAAGTGGCAAGGTAAACCCCACTCGGAGCAAGACCAAATAGGAAAACAATGGCGCGGCCCGCGTCGTTTTCGGGTTGGTTGCTTGAGGCTGAGAGGCGACTTTCAGTCCAGATGAATGATTATCCTCGACAGAACCCGGCTTACAGGCTGACTATCAACTTTGAGGGGCGCATCCCATTGCGCCCCTTTGTTTTGAAACCCTGAAAATTGTGCAAAACTACACAAAATCCGCCCTAACTTAATATTTCACTTTAACTATTAGATCTAAGTATCGGTTTTGGCTGCTTATTATTTCCTGAGCTTTAAGTTAATAGGCTAAGTTATTGACGTCATTGAGAAAAAACCAGTATTTGAAGCCCAAATTTACTTGACTTGTGGTCAAAATAAGCCATATTGTGTCCCTAAGTGGGAAAAAGTGGCACAAAGTGTCATAACAACGGGTTAAGCGTGCATAAATTTCGAGGGGTTTCCAATTTATCTTTGGATGCGAAGGGCAGAATTGTTCTACCCGCGCGTTATCGCGAACGGCTGCTCGAAATCTGTCAAAGCCAGCTGATCGTTACTATTGATACCGATCAACCCTGCCTGTTGATTTACCCGCTTCCCGAATGGGAATTGATCGAAGAAAAAATCGAAGCCCTGCCAAGCTTCAATCCCACCACCCGCCGTATTCAGCGTTTGTTGATCGGTCATGCTACCGAGGTCGAGGTTGATACCAGTGGTCGAATGCTGCTGTCCAACCCGTTGCGAGAATACGCCCAGCTCGGCAAAAAGGTGGTGCTCATCGGGCAGGGCAAGAAGTTCGAGCTTTGGGATGAAGCACTCTGGGCCGAGCGTATGGAGTCCTGGTTGGGCGATGGTACCGGCGATGAAATGCCAGCGGCGCTCGCGGAATTGACGTTGTGAATCAGCACCATGCACCGGTGCTGCACGCCGAGGTCATGGCAGCAATCGAAATCAAGCCGGATGGTCGTTATGTCGACGGTACCTATGGTCGAGGCGGGCATGCGCATTCGATCCTGGCTGAACTTGGCGAGCACGGCCGCCTGATAGTTATGGATCGGGACCCGCAGGCGATTGCAGATGCCCATGAGACAATTGGCTCCGACTGCCGGGTTACCATAATCCACGATGACTACGCCAACATGCGTAGCCGGATTGATGAACTCGATCTGCTGGAGCAAATCGACGGGATCCTGCTCGACCTTGGTGTTTCCTCACCTCAACTCGACGATGCCGGGCGCGGTTTCAGTTTTCAGCATAATGGACCTCTCGATATGCGTATGAATCCCGGCCAGGGCGAGTCGGCGGCAGATTGGCTCGCGCATGCTGATGAAGCGGAGATCGCGAGGGTGCTGTGGGAATACGGGGAGGAACGTCATTCACGCAGGATTGCAAAAAAGATTGTCGAAGTGCGCCAGTCCCGCAAAATCGAGGATACCGCAACCCTGGCCGCGATAATCAGCGATATAGTGCCGCGCCCCAAAAATAATCGGCATCCGGCAACCCGCAGCTTCCAGGCTGTCAGGATTCATATCAACCAGGAGCTCGAACAGATCCAGCGCCTGCTTGAATCGGTGCTGGATGTATTGAAAATCGGTGGGCGCCTGTTGATTATCAGTTTCCACTCACTCGAAGATCGTCTGGTAAAACGATTTTTTAAATCCCAGAGTACTCGCAGCAAAATCCCCCGTGGCCTGCCACTGCGCGATAGCGAAATTCCATCCAACATCCGTCTCAAGTTGAAGACCAAAGGCATCAAGGCAGGAGCCGGGGAGCTGGCCTTAAATCCACGTGCCCGTAGTGCGGTATTGCGCATCGCAGAGCGAGCGGCCTGATGAACAGAGCCTGGTTTTCGCTGCTGCTAACACTGGTTCTCGGCAGTGCACTGACCGTGGTATACGTGAAGCATCAAAGCCGCGTTTTATTCGCCGATTTACGTAACATCCAGAAACAACAGGATCAACAAGTTATCGAGTGGGGGCGTTTGCAGTTGCAAAACACGACCCTGGCGACGCATAGCAATGTTGAATCCAGGGCGCGCAAAGACTTGAAAATGCGCTTACCCGAAAATGTCGAACTGGTGCGTTTGCAATGAAACCTAGCGACCGCGTTAACAAGGGTGACGGCGGGGCGGTTTTCCTGGGTATGCGTCATAGCTTTGTATTGCTGGTATTGATTTCATTGCTCGTCGGTTTGATTACACGGGCTTTGTATCTACAGGTCGTTGAGCAGGACTTTTTGACCGACCAGGGAGTGCAGCGACAAATCCGTACCATCGAAACCCCGGCCTATCGAGGCGCTATCCTGGATCGTTTTGGTACACCTTTGGCAATTAGTACGCCGGTCGATTCGGTTTGGGTCAATCCGGATGAAATTCTCGGAAACCTCGCAGCCCTGAAAAAGGTAACGGGTAAGCTGAAACTCGATTACCGCGATACGGTATCCATGCTAAAGCAACGCGCGGATCGTGAGTTTGTTTACCTGAAGCGTCAGCTTGAGCCAGATTTTGCACGCGCTCTCGCAGCGGGAATAGAAGGCGTGTACCTGCAGCGCGAGTATCATCGCTACTATCCTGCCGGAGAGGTGGTATCGCACCTCGTGGGATTTACCGATATTGACGACCGGGGCCAGGAAGGGCTTGAACTGGCCTACCAGGACTGGTTGCGTGCCGAGCCGGGTGTGCGTCGCGTTATCCGCAACCGTCGTGGCGAAGTTGTCGAGGAACTGGCGCAGGTCAAGCCGGCCGAATCGGGCAACGATATCTATACCAGTATCGATATGCGCTTGCAGTACATCGCTTATCGTAGCCTCGCAAGGGCGATTAAATTTCACGCCGCCAAGGCAGGTTCAGCAGTATTGCTGGACGCTCGCAACGGCGAAATTCTGGCGATCGTAAACCAGCCGTCCTATAACCCGAATCGACGCAGGACGACGGCAACCCTGAAACTGCGTAACCGGGCTCTCACCGATGTGTTTGAACCAGGTTCGGCGATTAAACCCTTTACCCTGGCGGCTGCGATTGATCGCGGCCATTACCATCGAGGCAGCAATATTGATACCTCACCAGGCTACATGATGGTCAGCGGACATCCGGTTAAAGATATTCGCAATTACGGCGTACTCGACCTCTCCGAAGTCCTGAGCAAATCGAGTAACGTAGGTGCATCGCGTATTGCCATGTCGTTGGAAAAAAAGCAGCTATGGGAGAGTTTTAAAGCCTACGGATTTGGCGAGTTATCCGGTGTATCTTTTCCGGGAGAATCGTCCGGATATTTCCGTCACCACAGCCAGTGGCAGTCGCTGGATCACGCTACCATGGGATTCGGATACGGAATGTCGTTATCGATCACCCAGCTCGCGCGCGCCTATGCGGTGATTGCGAACCGGGGACGATTGGTCGATCTCAGCCTGATTCGAAAAGAACCGGTTCGCAGGCCGATGAATGAGATCTCTCGACATGTCATGAAAGCCTCGACCGCGCAGCTAATGATGAAGATGCTGACCGAGGTGGTTGGACCCAAAGGCACTGCGCAGGCGGCCGCGGTCGACGGTTACCAGATTGCAGGCAAGACCGGGACCGCCAAGAAAAGCATAGCCGGTGGCTACCAGGAAGACGATTATGTTGCCGTGTTTGCGGGTATCGCGCCAGCCAGCAATCCGCGCCTGGTGATGGCGATCATGATCGACGAGCCTACGCAAAACGGATATTACGGTGGCCTGGTTGCAGCTCCTGTATTCCAGGAAGTGATGTCAAATGCCCTGCGTATTCTCGATATTCCACCCGACGATTTGCCGACGCTGGCACGCAGCAAGGGACAGGGGGCATGATGGCAAATACCAATATTGCGGGAATGGCATTGTCGGAACTGTTATCAGGTTTTGCACTTCAGGATACTGTGCCGTCGATCCAGATTAGCGATATCGTCAGCAACAGCGCCAATGTAACTGTGAATTCAGCATTCATTGCCTTGCCGGGCATCAAGTCCAATGGAATAGATTACGCCATAGATGCGGTTAAGGCGGGTGCAGTGGCGGTGATTTATGACGCATCAGACGATTACAGCCAGCAACGAGTTCCACTATTGAGCAAGCAGGTCGAAACCCACTGGATTGGTGTTGATCAGCTGGAACGTGCCAACGGCCATATCGTTAGTCGTTTCTTCGGTGACCCGGGACAGGCAATGACTATCATTGGAATTACCGGCACCGATGGAAAGTCAAGTGTCACCCATCTCGTTACCCAGGCCTTGACCCGAATCGGTAAGTCATGCGCCAGTATTGGTACTCTCGGTTACGGCATAGGAAATAGCCTGACGCCAGACTCATTGACCACGCCAGACGCAGTAAGCCTGCAGTCACGCCTGCACCAGTTCCAGTTACAACGCTGCGAGTACGTGGTCATGGAAGTATCGTCGCACGCACTGGAGCAGTACCGCGTCAACGGATGCGATTTTGATATAGCCGTGCTGACCAACCTGGGAAGAGATCATCTCGATTATCACGGTGACCCGGGCAGGTACGCGGCTGCCAAGGCGCGACTGTTTCATGACTTCCAGCTCTCCGGGCGCGTGGTCAATGTTGACGATAGTTTCGGACAGCAGATAAGCGAGTCGGTTGAGCAAAAATCATTGCTACGGTACTCGGTCGAATCCGAGGGCGAGTGCGAAGCCGAGATAAGGTTAATTGCCAGCGAATTGAGTGCAAACGGACAGAATATCCGCGCTTCGACCCCGTTGGGAGAAGTGACAGCAGTCACTGCTTTACTGGGTCGTTTCAATGTCGAAAATACGCTTGCCTGTATAGCCACGCTGGTGGCACTGGGTCTCGATTACAATCAACTCGAACTCGCGGTTAAAGACTTAAAGCCGATTCCCGGTCGCATGGAGAAATTCGTTGGCAAGCCTGCTGGCGCTGCAGCGGTGATCGATTTTGCCCATACCGAGCAAGCCTTGCGCGCCTGCCTCGGCGCCTGTCGAGAACATACCGGCGGATTACTCTGGTGTGTTTTTGGATGCGGTGGCGATCGTGACCAGGGCAAGCGTAGCGGCATGGGGCGTGCCGTGGAAGAACTCGCCGACCGTGTGATTGTTACCGATGATAACCCGCGTAACGAATCACCTGAAAAAATCGTCAGTGAAATTCTGGCCGGTATGAAACGGCCCGGGCAGGCCTGCGTTGTGCATAATCGCCAGGCGGCTATCGAATATGCCCTGTCGCAGGCGGCTGCCGAAGATCTCGTCGTAATTGCGGGTAAAGGACACGAACAGGAGCAAATAGTCGGTAACGAGCGCCGCCCGTTTAGTGATCGTCATGTGGTCAGCCGAATTCTGCAGGTTAGCCATGATTAGCATGTCGTTGGCAAACCTGGCTGAAACCCTTGGCGTCGCTGTTGAGGGACTGCCGGATATTATGTTTTCCGGAGTTACCATCGACAGTCGCAAATCCTGTGACGGGAAACTGTTTGTTGCCATTAAGGGTATTAATTTCGATGGCCATAGCTTTGTTGACCAGGCCTACCAGAGTGGTGCAGTTGTAGCATTGGTCGAACAACGACAGCAGTGTGATATTGCACAGATCGAAGTAACCGATTGCAAGCAGGCGATGGCGCGGTTAGCAAATTACTGGCGTCGGCAATGCAATCCCTGCATGGTTGCGCTTACCGGCAGCAACGGTAAAACCACCGTCAAGGAAATGCTGTACCAGATTTTATCGAGACAGGCCTCGACACTTGCCACTCGCGGAAATTTCAATAATGACATCGGTGTCCCACTGACGTTATTCGAACTCGAACAGGATCACGATTTTGCCATTATCGAGATGGGTGCTAACCATCGCGGCGAAATTGCAAATCTTGCCGAAATTGCCGAACCCGATATCGTCTATGTGAATAATGTAGCCGCTGCACACCTGTCAGGGTTTGGCGATGTACAGGGCGTAGTCGAGGCCAAGGGAGAACTCTACGCTTATTGCTCCGATCAGCAGAAGGCGTTGTTTAATGCCGATGAAGTGGCCAGCCAGTACTGGCAAGACATTTGTGCTGCGCAGACGCGACTTAGTTGCGGCGTGCAAAATGAAGCCGATGTCAGCGCCACCTGGTCGGTTGAAGCAGAAGCACTGAAAATTATATTTTCTTATCAGCATGAAACCCGTGGGTGCGAGCTTGCGGTCATCGGTGAGCATAATGTCCGCAACGCGCTAGCGGCGGTATCGCTGGCGATTCTCTGTGGCAGGGATTTTGCTACGTCGGTAGATAGCCTGGCTGGATTTTCCGGGGTGAAAGGCCGGTTGCAAATGTTACCCGGTCCCTGCGGTAGTCGGCTGATAGACGATAGCTACAATGCGAATCCCGATTCGCTGGAAGCAGGCATCAAGGTGCTGTGTTCATTACAGGGATCAGCCTGGTTGGCGCTTGGCGACATGGGGGAACTGGGCGCGGAAGCGGAGGCATTGCATCGTGAGGCCGCACAGACCGCTCGCAGCAATGGTGTAGAAAAACTTTTTGGCGTCGGCGAAATGAGCTGCATCGCCAGTGAAGAATTTGGCGACGGTGGTTATTGCAGCGAGTGCATTGATGAAATGGCGGAAACCATCCTGTCGCAAATACATCAGGGCGTGAACCTGCTGGTCAAGGGTTCGCGCGCGGCCGGAATGGAGCGACTGATAGCCATGCTGGGTCAGTCCATGAACAGGGGCGACGTCAATGCTGTATAGCCTGTCGGACTACCTCACGCAGTTTCACAGCGGATTCAATGTATTCCAGTACCTGACGATGCGCACCATTCTGGGTGTGCTCACCGCGCTGGTGATTTCCCTGATTGTCGGGCCGGCAATGATCAGTTACCTGAGCAACTCCAGGATAGGACAGAGTGTGCGTGACGATGGCCCCGAGAGCCACCTGTCCAAGGCGGGTACGCCTACCATGGGCGGTGCGCTAATCCTGGTTGCGATAGTAACCAGCACCGTGTTGTGGAGTGATTTGTCTTCGCGTTTCGTATGGATAATCCTGTTTGTCACGATTGGTTTTGGTGCAATCGGCTGGATCGATGATTACAAAAAGATCGCGTATGGCAACTCCAGGGGTTTGTCGGCAAGAGTCAAAATTCTGTGGCAATCGGTAATCGGACTGAGCGCCGCGTTAGCGCTGTTTCATACCGCGCAGTTTCCCATCGAGACGCAATTAATCGTCCCCTTTATCAAGAATATTCTGATTGATCTGGGCTGGTTATACGTGGTGCTGGCGTATTTTGTGATCGTTGGCAGCAGTAACGCGGTCAACCTGACTGATGGACTCGATGGTCTTGCGATACTGCCAACCGTGCTGGTTGGAGGCGCCCTCGGTGTTTTTGCCTACCTCACGGGGAACTTTAACTTTTCCAATTACCTTGGCATTCCCTATGTACCGGGGGTTGGGGAAATGGTCGTTTTTTGTGGCGCACTGGTCGGGGCCGGGCTGGGATTCCTCTGGTTTAATACTTACCCGGCCCAGGTCTTCATGGGCGATGTCGGCGCGCTCGCGCTAGGGGCCGCGCTGGGCACACTGGCGGTAATCGTGCGCCAGGAACTCGTACTTTTTATCATGGGCGGCATTTTCGTCGTGGAGACGGTTTCAGTGATGCTGCAAGTCGCATCATTCAAATTAACCGGGCGTCGAATATTTCGTATGGCGCCATTGCACCATCATTACGAACTCAAGGGTTGGCCCGAGCCACGCATTATCGTGCGTTTCTGGATTATTACCGTGGTGTTGGTGCTGATTGGCCTGGCGAGTTTAAAGATCCGGTAATGTTAAACGTGAACCAACAAAAAACAGCGTTGCAAGATATCAACTACCTGGTAGTCGGACTCGGCGTAACCGGGTACTCGGTTGCGCGCTATTTGCTTGCGCATGGGTATCGATGCAGGATGCAGGATACGCGTGAACTGCCGCCTTTTCTGGGTAAACTCAGTGCCGAGTTCGGCGAAATTGAATTTAGAGCCCAGCCGCTCGATGTCGATTTAATCGGATGGGCCGATGCGTTGGTAGTCAGTCCCGGGATATCGATTCGGCAGGTCGCAATCCAGCAGGCCCTTGATCTCGGCAAGGTCGTGATCGGCGATATTGAATTGTTCGCGGGTTTAGCAGATAAGCCTGTTATCGCGATCACCGGATCCAATGGCAAGAGCACGGTTACGACCCTGGTCGGCGAAATGATCAGGCGCGACGATAAGACGGTTGCGGTCGGTGGCAACATCGGTACCGCTGCGCTGGATTTGCTTGAACAGAAGCCTGATTTCTACGTGCTGGAGCTGTCGAGCTATCAACTCGAAACGACAACTTCGCTGCAACCCCGGGTTGCCGCCCTGCTTAATCTCTGTGAAGACCATCTCGATCGTTACGCGGGATACGCCGAGTATATCCAGACCAAGTTAAGAATTTATGATAACGCCAGTGTCTGTGTCAGCAATTTTGACGATGAAGTAACCCGCCACAACGCCGGGGATATCAGTTTTAGCCTGAACCCTGACTCGGATGCCGAATTCAGGTTGCTCGAGAAAAATGGACACTGGCTGGCACATGGTGACGAGTGCTGGATAGAGGTTAACGATATCAAGCTGAGCGGGCGCCATAACTGGGCTAACTGCCTGGCAGCGATGGCGATCGCGCACAGCGTTGGCATATCCAGGAAGGCCATAGTTTCCGCAATGGAAGAGTTTGCCGGCATTCCCCATCGCGGTCAGTGGGTCGCTGAAATCGATGGCGTTGAGTGGATCAATGATTCCAAGGCAACCAATATTGGCGCTGCCCAGGCCTCGATCGAGGGACGCGAACGCCCGGTTATATTGATCGCCGGTGGCCAGTCGAAGGGTGCCGATATGGGGCTCATGTCGGAGACGATAAAACAAAAAGTCAAATTGGCATTATTGCTTGGCGAGGATGCGTCCCGACTGCAACTCGCCTGGCAGGACGCGACCCGAATCGAGCGGGTTCGCAACATGCAGGAAGCCGTGCAGCGTGCTCACGAGGTTGCCAGTAGCGGCGATTGTGTGCTGTTGGCACCGGCCTGTGCAAGCTTTGACATGTACCCGAAATTTGAAGCTCGCGGCGACGATTTCATGCAACGTGTAAAGGAGTTGAGCGATGTCTAGTCAGGCAATCAGAAGCAACAACGCAGTTGTAAAACCCGGGTTTGATCTGGCACCGGAATATGATCGTGTCACGATATTGCTCTACGTGACGCTGATCAGTATCGGCCTGGTGATGGTGGCTTCGGCATCGATAGGTATTGCCGATCAGCAAAACCACGATCCATTCTATTTTGCCAAGCGCCAGTTCTTGCGAATCTTGTTGAGCATCGCCCTGATGTGGTTTGCCTGCAAAATCCCGCTAGAAGTATGGAAGAAAAATGGCATGATTCTGATGCTGGGCTCGATCGTCCTTCTTGCCTGCGTATTGATTCCCGGAGTCGGCCATACCGTTAATGGCAGTACACGCTGGCTCAATTTTGGTGTGTTTACCTTCCAGGTCTCGGAAGTCGCCAAGCTGTTTCTCATTATTTACCTCAGCGGTTACCTGGTTCGGCGCAGCGAAGAAGTGCAGACCAATACCATGGGATTTATCAAGCCGATGCTGATTCTCGCGGTGGCCAGTGGCTTACTGGTATTGGAGCCCGATTTTGGCGCAGCCGCGGTGCTGCTGATGACCGGACTCGGATTGATGTTTCTCGGGGGAGTGCGATTTTTTCAATTCATCCTGTTCGTCATTGGTACGCTTTGTATCATGGGTCTGCTGGCGGTTTCCTCGCCCTATCGGCTCGCACGCATCACATCGTTTACCGATCCCTGGGCCGACCCCTTCAACAGCGGTTTTCAATTGACGCAATCTCTAATCGCCATCGGCAGCGGGGGCTGGTTCGGAACGGGTCTCGGCGGCAGTATCCAGAAGCTGTTTTACCTGCCCGAGGCGCATACCGATTTTATGTTTGCAATTTTTGCCGAAGAATTCGGCGTTGTCGGGCAGGTCTTTTTGATCAGCTTGTTTGCCCTGCTCGCCCTGCGTTGTTTTTCGATTGCTAAAATGGCGTTGCATAAAGATAAGGCATTTGGCGCCTACCTGGC
Organism: Gammaproteobacteria bacterium; assembly: GCA_029862125.1. Lineage (GTDB taxonomy): Bacteria > Pseudomonadota > Gammaproteobacteria. Next base: position 47,087 of record JAOTXY010000020.1, read on the forward strand.
CTACGGGGTCGGGCTGTGGATCACGCTGCAGGCGGCGATAAATATCGGTGTCAATATGGGAGCCTTGCCGACCAAGGGATTAACCTTACCTTTTATCAGTTACGGTGGTAACTCCATTCTGAGCATGTCGTTTGCGGTCGGACTGGTGTTACGTGTCTACTATGAATGCCGGGTTGGTGACAGTGGCAAGAAGCTGCGCCGGCGAGCAATGGACCGCCCATGAACCAGGGTTTGCAAAAACCGATCCTGGTCATGGCGGGTGGTACCGGGGGTCATGTTTTCCCGGCGCTCGCGGTCGCTGAAAATCTGCGCCAACGCGGAGAAAGTATTATCTGGCTGGGTACCCGCTCCGGCATCGAGGCGCGGGTCGTGCCAGCCGCAGATTTCGCGATTGAGTGGCTGAACGTGCAGGGATTGCGTGGCAAGGGAGTGATGACGCTCATTATGGCACCTTTTCGATTGTTGCGTGCCTGTTGGCAGGCGTTGCGCTTATTGCGCCGTATTCGACCAAAGGCAGTGTTGGGTATGGGTGGATTCGTTTCCGGGCCGGGTGGTTTGATGGCATGGTTTCTTGATATTCCGCTGTTCCTGCATGAACAGAATTCAATTGCCGGATTAACCAATCGGATTCTGAGCCGTTTTGCAACTCGTAACTACGCCGCTTTTCCGAATGTTGCCGGCTCGGTTCCGCGCTGCGAGTGTATCGGTAACCCGGTGCGCGCCGGCCTTGCCGAGCTGGAGGAACCGGGCGCACGTTTGCAGTCGAGAATCGACATGCCAATGCAGTTGCTGGTCATCGGCGGTAGCCTGGGCGCAGTCGCATTGAACCGCATTTTGCCACAGGCGATTGCCTGTCTCGATCGTGACCAGCGTCCGCAGGTCAAACATCAATCTGGTGACAAGCATTTACAACGCTGCCAGCAAAACTATGCCGATGCCGGTGTCGATGCTGAAGTAATCAGTTTTATCGAAGATATGCAGCAGGCCTACAGTTGGGCAGACCTGGTGGTGTGTCGGGCCGGAGCCCTCACCATAGCGGAATTAACCGCGGTCGGTCTGGCATCCCTGTTGATACCGTTCCCTTATGCGGTCGATAACCACCAGTACCACAACGCGCTTTTCCTGGAACAAAACGGAGCCGCGCAAATTCTCGTGGAAGCGGATTTAGGAGCAGAAAACCTGGCGCTTAAGTTGCAGTTCTTTCAGCAGAATCGACTCGCACTGGTGGAGATGGCGATCAATGCCCGTGCCCAGTTCAAAGCCGACGCTGCCGATCGCCTGGCCGCGGGGATACTGGCGGGAGCGATATCGTGACAGTGAGTTCAAAGCACTTCATGCGGCGTATTCGCAACATTCATTTCATTGGTATCGGTGGTGCTGGAATGAGCGGCATTGCCGAGGTATTTCATAACCTGAATTATCACATCAGTGGCTCGGATATCGTCGACAACGCGATGGTCAGGCATTTGCGTGACCTCGGTATCGATATCACTATCGGGCATAAAAGCGAAAACGTTGCTGAAGCCCATGTCGTGGTGGTTTCTAGCGCGATTGATGAAGACAATCCGGAAATCGAGGCCGCACGCGAAATGCGTATCCCGGTGGTTAGGCGTGCCGAAATGCTGGCCGAGTTGATGCGCTTCCGGCGCGGTATCGCGGTGGCAGGCACCCATGGAAAAACCACCACCACCAGCCTGGTAGCAAGCGTGCTCGCCAGCGGTGATATCGATCCGACCTACGTGATAGGTGGCAAACTGATCAGTTCTGGCAGCCATGCCCGGCTCGGTCTGAGCGACTACCTGGTTGCCGAGGCGGATGAAAGCGATGCCTCGTTTCTCTACCTGCAGC
>JAOTXY010000086.1 GCA_029862125.1 Gammaproteobacteria bacterium
AACGCACGATGTTCCATTGCGCCCGAACCGGGTTCACCCGCTATGGCGCACCGATCACAACAACAATGTCGGCATCAACGCGCCCGAGATCGACTGGAGTTTCGAACCCGATGTCGACTGGATCGACATCACCACCGTGCACAAGGGCGGCCTGTTCGGTAGCGACTATCGCATGCTGTTTCCCGGTGATGGCATCGACGGCATCAAGCGTTTTTTTCTCGATACCCTGGTCGCCTTCGGCAAGCGCGGACTCGCATGCCAGCCAGCGATCGTCGGCATCGGACTGGGTGGTTCCAAGGACATTACCATGGTGCTCGGCAAGCAGGCCGCGTGTTTGCGCGTGGTCGGGGATCGCAATCCGGATCCCAAAATCGCCGAGCTCGAACTCGAGCTGAAAAAAATGGGTAACAGCATCGGCATGGGTGCGATGGGTTTCGTCGGTAATGCAATGGTAGCCGACTGCCATATCGAGGTCGGTTTTACCCACACCGGCGGCATGCCGATGAGCGTGCACACCTTTTGCCTGTCATCGCGCCGCGCCACGGTGCGCATTCATGCCGATGGCAAATGCGAATATCGCCACGACCCCGAGTGGTTTACCCCTTACATGCGCAGAGAGACAGTCGAATGGCCAGTCAGCAAGCACAACGAAAAGAAGTCCGTCTGAAGCTTCCGGTCCAGGATGGAGACCTCGATGGGCTGGAAATCGGTACCGTGGTTTATCTCGATGGCGTGATTTATACGGGGCGCGAGGGTGTCTACAAGAAGGTGCTTGAGGATGGCGGAGAGCTACCGGAGGGCCTGACCGAGCTAAGCAATGTCAATTTTCATTGTTCGCCGGCGGCGGCCGTCGAGCCGGACGGCAGCTACTCGGTTGGTGGCGTCACCGCAACCGCCAGTTTTCGCTTTTCCAAGTGGATGCAACAATGGCTTGCGCGCTCAAATGCAAAAATCATTATCGGCAAGGGTGGCATGTCGGCCGAGGATTACAAAAATATCCTGGTACCCGCGGGTGCGATCTACCTGACCACGGTCGGTTATGGTACCGGCGCGTTGCTCGGACGGGGCATCAAGGGTGTCAAGGCGGTGCATTGGCTCGAGGAATTAGGCAATGCCCAGGCGATGTGGATCTTCGAAGTGGAAAACTTCGGTCCGTTCCTGGTCGAAAGCGACCTCGAAGGTAACAGCCTGTTTGAGCAGCAGGGCAGGCTTATCAACGCCAACCTTGAAAAGCTCTACGAGGGTCTGAAAGCCCCGGCACTAAGCCGTTACGGCGAAACCGACGATCGCAAGGACGAACTGATCTGACTTGCGGTGGATTGAGTATCATCATAGAATCGGGGACTTAAAACTAAAAAGACCCGCGGACTAATCCGCGGTTATACAACCGGAGGAGTTACAATGAAAAAGCTATCTATGCTATCGATCCTGATGGCAGTGGTCTCACTCACATTTTCCCAGGCCAGCCTTGCAGCCTGCGATGAAATACACCTGGGTTCGGCAATTTCGCTGACGGGTAAGTATGCCACCAACGGCATTCACGCCAAGAACGGATATGAATACGCGATCCAGAAAATCAAGGAGAATGGCGGCGTCATGGTTGACGGCAAGTGTTACAACTTCAAAGTTACCTATTACGATGATGAATCCAAGGGTGACCGCGGTGCGACGCTGGCCGAACGCCTGATCAGCCAGGACAAGGTCCAGTACATGCTCGGGCCATATTCTTCGGGAATGACCAAGGCGATTGCGCCCGTCACCGAAAAGTACAAGATTCCGATGGTCGAAGCGGAAGGCGCTTCACGCTCGCTGTTCAACAAGGGCTACAAGTACCTGTTCGCAGTGCTGTCGACTTCGGAGCAGTATCTCGCGTCAGCGGTTACGCTGGCTGCCGAAATGGCTGAAAAGCAGGGCAAGAAAGCATCTTCGGTGAAAGTTGCCATCGCGGTCGAAAACGATCCGTTCTCGCTGGACATCCGCGCAGGCGTATCCGAAGACGCGGCCAGGTATGGCATGAAGGTCGTGATCGATGAAAAACTGCCGCGCGACCTGTCGGATATGAGTGCCATCCTGACCAAGGTGAAGTTGCTCAAACCCGACTTGCTTATTGTTAGTGGTCACTCCAAGGGTGCTGCGACCGCGGTGCGTCAGATCGACGAGCAAAACATCAAGGTTCCGATGATCGCAATAACCCACTGTGAAGCCGCTGACGTCACCGGCAAGTTCGGTGATGCCGCCAATGACATTCTCTGTTCTACCCAGTGGGCGGAAACCCTGGCTTACAAGGACCCACTGTTCGGCAGCGCGAGCGAATACGAAATGGATTTCAAGAAGGTCTATTCGGAATACAAGGACAAGAAGGTGCCTTACCAGACTGCGCAGGCAACAGCTGCTGTTTATGTATTCAAGGATGCGTTTGAGCGTGCCGGTTCACTCGATAAGGAAAAGGTGCGTGATGCCATTTCCGAAACCGACCTGATGACTTTCTACGGTGGTATCAAGTTTTCTGCCGCGGGTAACAATGTCGCCAAGCCGATGGTGTTGCGCCAGATCCAGGATGGCAAGTACAACGTGGTCGCCCCGTCGGCCTTCGCCTCGCACAAGCTGAACTGGCCGCGTAAATAATAATCCGAAACTGAAACAGGACGCCTCGGGCGTCCTGTTTTCTTTTTATATTCGGAAAAATATATGGATCAAATCCTCGGTAATATTGGTCTCCTGCTCGAATTCCCGGTCGTAAATCTGAAAATTGTTCTCGACGGGATCATGGTCGGTGCACTGTTTGCACTGGCCGCCTATGGCCTTGCCCTAGTATGGGGTGTCATGAACGTCAAAAACCTGGCCCAGGGCGATTTTGTTATTTCCGGTGGATACGTGTCCTGGTGGCTGGTACAGCACGGCTTTCCGGCCCTGCTCGGGGTACCGATAGCCTTCGTCGTCATGTGGGGGATCGGCTGGGTGGTCTACAAGCTGGTCATATCGCGTGTCATCGAGCGCGACCTGTTTACCTCGCTGCTCGCTACCTTCGGGTTGGCCATCATGATGGCACAGATCCTCAACCTGCTGTTCGGCTCGGATACGCAGAGTGTCGATCTTGACTACGACGTACTGTATTTTTTCGACGGTTTTATCGATGTGCCGATAGCCAAACTCATCGGCGTACTGATGGCGACAGCATTGGCCGCTGGTGTCATTATTTTCATGAAGTCGAGCCGCATGGGGCAGGCGATACGCGCAACCGCGCAGGATGCCCGCGCGGCGCGCGTCATGGGTATCGATACCGAGAAGGTATACGCATTCACCTTTTCATTGAATTCGGCGATTTGTGGTGCCGCCGGGGCAATCATTGTCATGGTCTGGGTAATCCAGCCGTTCTACGGCATTTCCTACTCGATTCGCGCATTTGTTATCGTTACCGCAGCCGGCCTCGGCAATCTGCCTGGTGTTATCGCCGCGGGCCTTGGTATCGGTGCTCTCGAGCAGTACGGTGCGCACATCTTCGGCATCGGTTACCAGCAGGCCATTGCGGTAATGTTGCTGTTACTGGTGTTATTGGTCCGCCTGATACAGCAGCGCCGTAACCGTCAGGTTTTGAAATAGCTAATATGACGACCATGACGAGAAATAAAACCATTCTTTATGCGCTGATCCTGGCCTTCACATTTGTATGTCCGTTTGTGTTTCCAAATTTTGGTACCCAACTGGCGACGCTGTGGTTGATGATTATCGTCGCCTTGACCTGGGATATGACCGGCGGGCAAATGGGGTACAACTCGCTCGGTAATATCTTCTTTTATGGCACAGGTATGTACGTTGCGGCGTTGATTTCGATCGGTATGGTGTACGACGTCGGTGACTACACCAATGCCGCCGGTGGCGGCATCTATGCATTTACCGACGCGCAGTATTTCGGTGGCCTGTTTCTCGGCATTATTGGAGCGGGAATATTTTGTTCCGTCGTCGCGGTGGTGATCGGTTACCTTACCTTCGGTCTGAGAGGGCCGTATTTCGCGATTGGCACGCTCGGCGTGGCTATTGCCGCCGGTGAACTGGTATCCAACTGGGATTGGGTCGGCGGCGGTCAGGGAATCGCCCTACCGGTGTACCCGGGCGACCTCGATACCGGCAAGATCTTCTTTTACTTTTTATTTGCCGCGGTCGGCGTCAGCGTTTTTGTTTTCGTCAAATGGCTTTACGGTACCCGCTTTGGCGCCGCGATCAATGCGATTCGCGACGACGAGGAAAAATCGGATGCGATGGGGATCCATACGCTGCGCTACAAGCTCTATACCTGGGCGATGGCCGCATTTTTCGTCGGCATGGCCGGCGGTATATCTGCATTTCAATTGATTCATTTCGAACCGCTTGAATCCGCTTACCAGACCATCAACCTGGGTATCTTCATGGTGGTCTGCGTGCTGCTTGGAGGCAAGGGAACGCTATGGGGACCAGTGGTCGGAGCGGTACTGTTTCATCTGTTCAAGGAGGTCACCTGGAATTACCTGCTCGGTTGGCAATGGGTTGCGCTTGGTGCGTTGATCGTCGTCACGGTGGTTTATTTTCAGGACGGCGTGATGGGCTGGTTAATGCATAAGCGCCCCGAATGGTTTGGCATCCGGATCGAGGAAAAAATTGCGGAGGAAACTGAATGACCGCGATTATAAATGTTCGCAGAGTATCTAAATCCTTCGGTGGTGTGGTTGCAAACCAGGACGTATCGTTGAAAGTCAACTCCGGCACCATTACCGGGCTGATCGGGCCCAATGGCTCCGGTAAAACCACATTGTTTAATTCCATCGTCGGCTATCACCCGATTGATGAGGGATCGATCCAGTTCGAAGGTGAGGAAATATCGAAGCTTCCGGTGCAGCAGATCGCTCGGCGCGGATTGCTACGCACCTTCCAGCAGACCCGTATCTACGGTGCCATGAACGGTGTCGAAAATATGCTGATATCGCTGCCGCACCGCAAGATGAAAATCTGGGATGCGTTAAAAACCTTTACCAAGGAAGATTACGAACGCGCCGATCATTTGCTCGAGTTTGTCGGACTCTATGAAAAGCGCCTGCTGAAAAGCGGCGACCTGTCTTTCGGCCAGCAAAAGCTGCTCGAGTTTGCGATGGCGCTGATGAACGAACCCACCTGCCTGTTACTCGACGAACCCACCGCGGGTATCAACCCGACACTGATCAATGGTTTGATCGATCGGCTCAAGCGCGCCAATTCCGAGTTTGGTATCACCCTGTTCGTCATCGAACACAACATGCGCGTGATCATGAACATGGCGGAGACGATTTACTGTCTCGCACACGGCGAGTTACTTGCACAAGGCACCCCGGACGAAATTCAAAATGACCAACGCGTCATCGATGCCTACCTGGGAGCTCATTAAATGAGCGATAAAGAAAAAACGCGCGGCTACCATGGGGGTGACGTCGATTCGGTCATATCGGTTGAAGAGGTTACCCGCCAGGCCGCGGCAATCGCCGAGGATATCAGCCTGGAACAGCTCGATGAACTTGCCAATAACCAACCACATGTGTCGATTAAAAACCTGGTCGCGGGTTACGGGCAGATGGAAATCCTGCATAACTTCGACCTGCGCGTGAGCAAGGCACAGTCGTTGTGCCTGATCGGACCGAATGGCGCGGGCAAGTCCACGATACTGCACGCCATTTTCGGTTTTAACCGTATTTTTTCCGGTTCCATCGAGATTGGTTCAGGTAATGAAATGCGGGATGTCACCCGCATGACGCCAAACCAGAAACTTGCACAGGCCGGCATCGCTTATATCCTGCAGGATAAATCAATTTTCCCGGGCATGACCGTGGAAGAAAACCTGTGGATGGGTGGTTTTCTCAAGGACAAACCGGCAGAGGCCAAGCAGGCCGCGGAAATGGTTTTCGACAAGTACTCTCGGTTGGCCGACCGACGCAAACACAAGGCCGGGGTGTTATCCGGTGGCGAGCGACGCCTGCTGGAAATTTCGCGCGCTCTGGTCATGAATCCCGAGATACTGCTGGTGGACGAACCCTCGATCGGTCTCGAACCGCGCTTTATCGACATGGTATTTGAAATCCTTGACGATCTGCAGAATCACGAGGGCAAGACCATCATCATGGTCGAGCAAAATGCCAAGAAGGGACTCGAGTTTGCCGATATCGGATACGTACTGGTGTCGGGCCAGCTGGCCATCGCGGGTAAGGGCGATGACCTGCTTAAAAATCCGAAAGTCGGCGAGCTGTTCCTCGGAGGCTGAGCGTGGCAACCAGTTACCGCATTGCATCTATCCCGGGTGACGGGATCGGCAAGGAAGTCGTGCCCGAGGGCATCAGGGTACTCGAAACTCTCGCGCCCCGATTTGATATCTCCTTCGAATTCGAACATTTCGACTGGAGTTGCGAGCGTTATCTCGAGACCGGTGCGATGATGCCCGCTGATGGAATCGCGCAGTTATACGGGTTCGATGCGATTTATCTCGGTGCAGTTGGATTTCCGACCGTGCTCGACCATGTTTCACTGTGGGGATTACTCATTCCAATTCGACGCGAGTTTCAGCAATACATTAGCTTGCGACCGGTAAGGCTGTTCGAAGGCATGCAGTGCCCGCTGGCGAACAAGAAGCCCGGCGATATCGATTTCTACGTGGTGCGCGAAAACTGCGAAGGTGAGTATTCCAACATCGGCGGTCGATTATATGCCGGAACCGAAGATGAAATGGCGATGCAACAGTCCATTTTCACGCGCAAGGGTACCGACCGGGTACTTAAATACGCATTTGAACTCGCGATGTCACGTCCACGCAAGCGCCTGACCTCCGCCACCAAGTCCAACGGCATCATCCATACCATGCCTTACTGGGACGAACGCGCTGCCGCCATGGCCGCGAACTACCCGGAGATTGATATGGACAAGTATCACATCGATATCCTGGTCTCGCATTTCGTCAATAAGCCTGAAATCTTCGACGTCGTAGTGGGCTCGAACCTGTTCGGCGATATCCTTTCCGACCTGGGCCCGGGCGTAACCGGCACCATCGGCATTGCACCGTCAGCCAACATCAATCCGGAGCGCGATTTTCCATCGATGTTCGAGCCGGTGCATGGTTCGGCGCCCGATATCGCGGGACAGGGCATTGCCAATCCGATCGGTCAGATCTGGTCGGCAGCGATGATGTTGCAGCACCTGGGGCACGAAGACGCGCACGACGCAATTATCGCGGCGATCGAGGATGTAATTCGCGAGCGTGACAACCTGACGCCGGACATGGGTGGATCCAGCAGCTGCAGCGACTGCGGCGCCGCGATTGTCGCGCGTCTGGATTAATCCGCCAGCAGGATAATAATGATTGCGGCGGTGATTAGCAGGATGCCCGCGATCTCGGCACGCGCTACCTTTTCCCGAAAAAACAGCAATGTCGCGACAAAGGTGAAGATCAGTTCGATCTGTCCCAATGCACGAACATAGGTTGCATTTTGCAGCGTGAAAGCGCTGAACCACCCAATCGAAGCCAGGCCACCACTGACGCCAACCAGCATCGCCGGTCGCCAGTGCGTCATGACCCTGCCGAGTTGCGTTGGTTCGCGCAGTCCTATCAGCACCGTCATGATCGCGATTTGCATGATCAGCACGATTAATAGCGTGAACGCCGCGGCCACCATGAAACTGTCGAGATTGAGCGACAACGATGCGGCCCGAAACAGCACGACACTCATGCCGAGCCAGGCCGCGCAGGCCAGCCCGATTAGTGTTGGCAAGCGCCATAGTCCGCTGAGCAAATTTTTAATGTTGAGTCTTGCCTGGCCGGCGCTTAATACGACCAGGCCTAAAGTACTCATCGCGATCGCGATGACGACCGCCGGGGTTAATTTGTCACCGAGTAACAACAGCCCGAAAATAGCGACCATCACGGTTTCGAGCTTGGAAAAAGTCGTGCCGACCGCGAAGTTATGAAATGAAAACAACCACAGCAGGAAGATCGTGAACATGATCTGGCAAATACCGCCAAACAGCGCGTAGAGCAGAAAGTTCGAATTGAAGCCCGGCAGCGGGTGACCTTCGATGACGACAACAGCAAACAGGTAAACCAGCGCGATCGGCCAGGCATACAGGAAGCGAACATAGGATGCACCCAGGGTCGAGAGCTTGCCCCGAAGGTGTTTTTGCATGGCCGAACGGATGTTTTGAAAGAACGCCGCGGCAATCGTGAGTGGAATCCACAGTTCCATAGATCAATTCTTCTTTTTAACTACACGAGCATACCCTTAGCGCCATGCCCGCGAAAGCAGGAATGACGTTAAGGGTTGTCATCCCCGCGCAAGCGGGGATCTGGTAATAGTGCTGGGTCAAAAGATTCCCGCTTACGCGGGAATGACTCGGGACAGTTTCGGGATGACGAGGGTAGTTGCTATGATGCCGATATTATATTTATGAGGTATTGCAGTGTCCGATTACCACCTGGCCCAGTTGAATATCGCGAAAATGAAGTTCGGCATGGATTCCCCCGAACTGGCCGATTTTGTCGCCCGCCTCGAAGAGGTTAATGCGCTTGCCGATGACTCGCCTGGATTTGTATGGCGACTGCAAACCGATACGGGAGATGCCACAGCAATCGACTTCTTTGGCCCTGACACCCTCGTTAACATGAGTGTCTGGCAGAATATTGAAAGCCTGCATGACTATGTTTATCGCTCTGCCCACAAGGAGGTGTTAGCGCGACGCAAGGAGTGGTTTGAACGCATGCTGGAAGCTTACTCGGTGCTATGGTGGATTCCAGCCGGTCACATTCCGACATTTGAGGAAGCGGCGCAACGCCTCGAGCAACTGCAGGATAGTGGTCCGAGCGCGGCTGCGTTCACATTCAAGCAAGTGTTCTCACCACAATAGATCAGCCGGTCGATGATTTTCACGCCTAACCTGATCATCGCGCTGATTGCGACCGTGGTTTCATTCAGCACGCTGTATATTCCTCAGCCGATGTTGCCGTTGCTGGCGGAAAGCTTCGGGATCTCCGCGGGTGAGGCAGGACTATTGATGACGGTGGCGATGCTGCCGTTGGCGATAGCACCGTCGGTTTACGGTTACTTCCTGCAGGCCATCCCCGCGAAACTGATGTTAACGGTCGCGCTCGCACTGCTGGCACTCGACCAGGTATGTTTCTATTTTGCCAATGAATTCTGGCATCTGATCGTATTGCGGCTGCTGCAGGGTTTGCTGCTACCGGCCATATTTACCGCGTTGATGACTTATTGCGCAAGCATGGTTCCGGCGCAGCTGGTGCGTCGCGCGATGGGCTTTTATATCGGCGCAACCATCCTGGGCGGCTTCAGCGGGAGATTGGTGGGTGGCATATTTGCGAGTTCTTTTGATTGGCGCAGCGCTTTCATCGTGATGGGCCTGGTGCAGCTCATACCGCTACTTCTTATAACACGGGTAGAGTCCGACACCGACATCAATTTTGCCAGGCTCGATCCGAAAAGTATTTCGCGGGTGCTCCTCAATCGCAACTTTCGTTTCATGTTTCTGAGCCTGGCCTCGGTATTCTTCGTGTTTTCCGGAATATTGAACATTGTGCCGTTTCACCTGCAGAACCTCGATGCCACTGCCACACCCTTTATAATATCGTTGCTTTACCTCGGGTATCTTGTCGGAGTGCCGGTATCGTTTTTCAGTGATTCGATCAGCAAGCTGTTGAGTGATGAGCGCAGAGGATTGTGGTTGGGGCTCGTGATTCATGGCTGTGGCCTGGCAATGCTGCTATTCGTCGCGTTTAAAGGACTGGTGTTGATGATGTTCTTGCTGGCGGCAGGTTTTTTCCTGATTCATGCCTTGCTCTCGGGACTGACTAATCACCTGGCGCAGGAACACAAGGGCGTTGTTAACGGACTCTACGTATCAATATATTATTTTAGCGGTGCACTGGGTTCCTGGCTGCCGGGCTATTTATTCGAAGGACTGGGGTGGGATGGCATGATTATCGTGTTCATGCTGATACTCGGTTTCTGCGCCTGGAGTATCAGCCGGTTAAGGTTGCCGTCCGGCTAGCAATACACGCGAAATAAAACGTGATCTGCGACAGGGCAGCGCTTAATATATCCGTCGGTTCAAAGAGTTTACAAGTCATGCCGCATATCGTACTCGAGTATTCCGATAACCTGCCCGAACTGCCGGATTTCCGGGCATTGTTTGACGACATTCACCAGGCGCTGAATCGGATCGGCGGTATCAAGCTCGACAACTGCAAGAGCCGGACACGCGTGGCCGAACACTGCTACATCGGTGCTGGCGAACCGGACAATGCATTTATTCATCTCGATATCGAGTTCGTCAAGGGGCGCAGTGCCGAAGTTAAGCAGGCGATCGGGCGCGAATGCCTGGACCTGGTGAAACGGTATTACCAGCTGCATTTATCCGATGCGCTGCAAATCACCGTAAAAATAGACGACATCGCCCTCGATTTTTACTTCAAGGATCCCGCGGGAACACTCAACTACCAATGAAAAAAAGCAACACTACGCCGTTTATGGCACCCCCCGATTACGGCCAGTCTCTGTCTGGCTTTACCATCAATGTCCTGTCTGACAATTTAACGCGGGCGCTGGTTTTTCAGCGTGACGTTCTGCAGGCGGAAATATTGCACCAGGACGAGGATTTACTGATCCTGCGTGGCTACGGCAGCAACTGGATGGTGCACGCCGATCATACCTACGACAAGCATCCTCTGTTGGCCGATACCCACAATGAGTCCCGGCGTGGCGCCGGCGTCGAGTTACGACTGCACGACTGTGATCCCGATGCGGCGGCGGCGCGTGCACTGGAGCATGGATTCAGGGTGCTCGATGGTCCGCGTGATCAACCCGATCATGGCCTGCGCGAGGTGCATATCATCGATGACGACGGCTACATCTGGGTACCGGATGTGCCCGTTTCGGAATAGTGCGGGAAAAGAAAGATATACGAATTTTCTTTGCGTTGTGGCCAAACGATGCCATACGCGACAGTTTACACCACGCCAGTAAAACCATCCCCGTCGAGCACCCGGCGAGACGGGTACCGCAGTACAACCTGCACCTTACCCTGCACTTTATCGGCAACGTGTATTTCGACCAGATGGCCTGTCTGCAGCAACAGGCCAGGCTGGTAGAGGCTGACGGGTTCGAGTTCAATATTGACTGCCAGGGATATTTCAAAAAGCCCCGGGTTGCGTGGCTGGGTTGTAGCGAAATGCCAGCTGCCTTGAGTGAATTGCACCTGCAACTGGGACAGCGGTTGCAACTGTGTGACTACCGGCCCGAGACGCGGCGTTACAATCCGCATGTTACGATGGCGCGCAAGATTGATCGCATTCCCGGGCTTCAAAGCTTCGAGTCGATTCCCTGGGTAGTCGAGAATTTTGCGCTCATCGAAGTTCGTCAAATCGACAATGGCGTACAATACCGCGTTATCGAAACTTACCCACTGGCATGACTAAAAGCGAATCATATAAACTGCCACCCGAGGTATTGCAGCAACTGACGCAGCGTTCGGATGCCAAGGGCCTACTGCAGTTAGGCGCGCACCTGGCAATGCTATTGTTCGCCGGTATCGGATTGCACCTGACCCGCGATAGCGCCTGGGTAGTCTTCACCTTGCCAATTTACAGCGCATTGTTGATCTTCCTGTTTGCGCCGTTACACGAAACGCTGCACTTCACCGTGTTTAAAACCCGCTGGCTCAATAACCTGGTCGCCGCAATAACCGGATTCCTGTTGTTGCTGCCGTTCCAGAATTTTCGCGCTTTTCACTACGCGCACCATCGGCACACGCAAAACCCCGAACTGGATCCGGAATTGCTCGATATAAAACCGCTGCAGCGCAGGCACTACTGGCTTTATCTCACCGGATTACCGACCTGGTGGCAAAGCCTGGTTTCGATCTGGCGACATGCCGCGGGCACGGTCGATGAAAGCTACATCGAAGAGCGTCATCACATAACGATTATTAAAGAGGCTCGCATACACCTCGCCGGTTACGCGCTATTGATGTTGTTCAGCGTGCTCTGGTCCAGCGATGCCTTGTGGTGGTACTGGATTCTGCCGGCACTGGTCGGCCAGCCCATGTTGAGACTGTACTTGATGGCCGAGCACAGCGGTTGTGATTTCAGTGACAACATGCTCGAAAACTCTCGCACCACCTATACCACGCCGTGGCTCAGTTTCCTCGCCTGGAACATGCCCTACCACGCCGAGCATCATTACCTCGCGTCGGTGCCATTCCACGCCTTGCCGGCGCTGCACGCCTACACCGGGCAGCATGTCAAATACAAGGGGGCCGGCTACTACCGCGTCAATCGGGATATCGCGGCTCAGCAATGAGCCTTGATAAAACCGGCGATTTCGTCGAGTGATTGTTCGAACTCGGGGCTTATACCCGCGTTACGCTTCATCATCACAGAACCATCTCCAGGTCCCTGATCAAATCACTGGCATCTTCGAGGCCCACCGAAAGACGGAACACGCCTTCGCCTGCCGCATCGCGATACTTTTCGAGTTCCTCGCCTTCGAGGCGATACGATGAACCGATCAGGTCCGTGGTTTGCATCAGGTAAACCAGGCTGCGATGGTGACCGAGCGAGACCGCGTAATGAATGACTTCGAGATTTTGCATCATGCGTTCCGCGACTACTGTGGCGTTTGCGGTGCGAAAACTGATCATGCCGGAATAGTTATCCATTTGAGATTTGGCGAGCGCATGCTGTGGGTGAGATTCGAGGCCGGGATACAGCACCTTTTCGACCCGGTCGTGGGTTTCGAGAAAGCGGGCTACCGCAAGTGCATTTTCTTCATGGCAACGCATGCGCAGCGGCAGGGTCGCCATACCGCGCATGATCAACCAGGCGTTAAAGGGGCTGATGACGCCACCGTAATGCACCAGGGCTTCACCGCGTAACGGCCCGATCAAGGCCTGGCTACCGCAGACCGATCCGCCCATGGCATCACCATGTCCGCCGATATACTTGGTCAGCGAATGGATCACCAGGTCAGCCCCGAGAGATAGCGGGCGTGTCGCTATCGGTGATGCAAAAGTGGAATCGACCACCAGTAACGCATTTTGTGCATGCGCAATGTCGGCCGCCCCCCTGATATCCGAAATACGCAGCAGCGGGTTGGATGGCGTCTCGAGCCAGACCATGCGCGTATTGTCGCGCATCGCGGCGCTGACATTGGTGAGATCCGAAGTGTCAACCGGGGTAACCTCGATGCCGAGACGCGTCAGCGTGTCGCGCGCAAACTCGGCGGTGCCGGGGTAGTTGGTATTGCTAATGATGAGATGGTCGCCCTGGCTTAAGTGTGCGAGCATAACCGCGGCGCTGGCGGCCATGCCCGTCGCGAATGCGATGCACGCCTCGGCCTGTTCCAGTACCGCGAGTTTTTGCTCGAGTTGTTGCGTGGTTGGATTGTCCCAGCGAGTGTAAACAAAAGGGGTTTCCGCGGTCAGGTTGTTGGCTGAAAAGCTGATTTCCTCGTCGACCACGAAGGTGCTCGACATTACCAGGCTCGGCGCGGAAGCGCCGGTGGCGGGATCAGGTTTCTCGCCGGCGTGAATCGACAGCGTCTGAATACCCTTGTCTTTTACTGTTTTCAATGTCATGGGATTACCCTGGATCGAAAACGATATTAGTACGGGCGAATCAAGACGATGTCAATCGCACCTTTTCGAGGAGCAATCCCCGCCGCGCA
>JAOTXY010000087.1 GCA_029862125.1 Gammaproteobacteria bacterium
TTACTAGTCAAAAACCATAGTATTAGCCTTCAGAAATGCCAATTTGGTGCATAATTTTTTAAACTCCGGAAAATACTGTTACGTTTGGTAACAAATCAAAATAAATCTGTTGAAATCACTCAAAACCGTTAAAGCCTTTGTCAATCCCCTATTCACCCGCAGTTACTGGCAAATGGTGGGGGACTATGTTGGCATCGGCAAACATAAGAAAACAGAGATCATAAAAGACAGGGACTCACTCGCGATCTTTTTGAATACGCGCGCAAGTCATGTCGCTCAAACCTCGCTTTATGGCTATCTGCGCACGCGGGCAGGAACACGCTTCCCGGAAATGTTCGAAAATCCGGACATTCTGCAGTCGATTAATATTGCCAAATGGCACATATGGCTGGCTTGTCTTTCGGACCTCACTGTCTATACCGGTTATCAAATGCACAAGTCTCGAGAAATTGACGAGCTCGTCATCAAAGAATTGGTGACGGCAGCACTCAATCAGGTACTCAGCGAAACTGGCGAACCCGAGGAGGCTGGTACAGACTTCGCCGCCGCCAGGGAGAAGGTTGTTCAGCGGATTGTCACTTGTGACTGGAAACTGGAACACGACCACGATACGGTCTTCAGTCAAAGCCCGGAAGCATTATTCTACTGGGCACCGATTGCCGATGAATTAAAAGAACTCGACGAATCCATCGTCAAAAACTCGATTCGATACCGCTGGATCGAAACACGCCGCAGCCTGCACAAACTGCTCGACTGCAAAACGCTTATCGAAACCCTGCGCGCTGCAGAACTTTAACGTAAGGCTGCCAGCGCCTGCTGCATGGATTGCGAAAGGCTGGTTTTCTGGCCCCCATCAGCATCGAAGTTCTCAGCGCTCAGCCACTGCTCGAATACAGTCTTTGCGGCTGGCCACTCACGATCCAGTATCGAATACCAGGCCGTATCGCGGTTACGCTGCTTGTACAGGGTTGCCTGTCGAAATATACCTTCGAACATGAATCCCAGCCGTCTCGCCGCAGCACAGGAAGGCTTGTTTAAGGCGTCGCACTTCCATTCGTAGCGCCGATAACCCCAGACATCGAATACCTGGCGCATCATCAGGAACATCGCCTCGGTTGAAATCGGTCGGCCTTGCATGCGCGGCGAAAAATGAATATGGCCAACCTCGATAACACCAACACCGGGCTCAATGCGCAAATAGCTGGCGATGCCCACCGCCTTTCCGGTTGCCAGATCAATGACGCTGAAAAAGCACGGATCATCGCTTAAACAGTTTGACAATATCCAACTGCGAAATTCGTCTTCCGTGCCGAACGGCCCGTAAGGCAGGTAGGTCCAGTTACGCTGATCCTGGTCCAGACTGAAAGCCTCAAACAGATCACTGGCATGTTGGTCTATATCGATGGGTTCCAGGCGGCAGCGGCTCCCGTGCATGGTCGCACCGCGCGGATGTTCACAGGGTTGCCAGTCGGTAACCGGGAACCCGATTGGCTGACCGAGGTCGTTAGTTAGTCCAGACACTTCAGGTTCCTTCAAATTTGAATGTTAAAGCCGGCACGATTTAAGTACACTCACCACGCCTGACACATTGTTCAAGTCTACAACCTGTAGCGCCTGTGGGGAACCAACACATGCTAATGCTCGATGCCGACAAGATTCTTAATAGTATCTCGTTCTCCACCCTGGTCGACGAATTGGCCGCGATGCATCGCGAGCCAATCGGCCTGGTAGACGAAATGCTGATGGAATCGACGGACAACAATAACAGTGTCAGTCATTTCTTTATTCGCACCGGCTGGCAACCTGAAAAAGCAGTTGGCGCAAAAGTGATTACGATTTTTCCACGCAATAATCAGAAGCAAGAATGGCCTTCGATCCAGGCGGTCTATATTTTATTCGAAGGCGTGAATGGCACCCCGATAGCCTGCCTCGACGGTACCGCGTTAACCTGGGTAAAAACCGCTTCCGATTCGGCGCTCGGCAGCCGTTTACTGTCACGTGAAAATATCGAATCGATGCTGATGATTGGCGCAGGCCAGATGGCGCCTCACCTGGTGAGTGCGCACTGCGAGGCACGTCCCTCGCTAAAACAGGTCCATGTCTGGAACCGAACCAACGACAAGGCGCAAAATCTCTGCGCCAGCCTGGCTGATAAGTATCCACAAATCAGTTTCACAGCGGTAACTGAAATCGAGGCCAGCGCCAGGAAAGCTGACCTGATCTGCTCGGCCATCGGAAGCACGGAACCGATTGTTCGGGGTGAATGGCTGAAACCAGGCACCCACGTCGATTTGATCGGCGCCTATACCGCCGACATGCGCGAAGCCGATGATGAATGCCTGCGCCGTGGCAGCCTGTTTGTCGACGCGCGCGAAACCACGATACATCACATCGGCGAACTGATGATTCCCCTGGCCAGTGGAGTCATCAGCGAGGCCGACGTACTCGCCGACTTTTCCGACCTGTGCCAACAACGTCATCCCGGACGGCAATCTGCAGACGAAATCACCGTTTTTAAAAATGGTGGCGGTGGCCATCTTGACCTGATGTGCGCAAGAATTCTGCATCAAAATTGCCAGGCTTCATGAGCACCCGGATACAACTCGAAGATATCCAGGCGGCGCGAGAGCGAATCGCGCCGTACATCATTCCACTGCAGATTACGGAATCCCCTTCCCTTTCAAAGCAATTTTCCAGCAACATTTTACTGGCGCATGAATACCTGCAAACCACCGGTGCCTTTAAGCTGCGTGGCGCAATGAATTCGGTGTTGCAGCTCGAACCTGGTACCACCGGGGTGACCGCGGTATCGACTGGAAATCATGGACGGGCACTCGCCTACTCCGCACAGCAGGCAGGTGTGCCGTGCATAATTTGCATGTCGGAACTGGTGCCGCGGAACAAGCTCGAAGCGATTCGCACGCTGGGTGCCGAAACCCGGATCATCGGCAAATCCCAGGACGAGGCGGAGGTCGAAGCCAGGCGCCTGGTCAGCGAGGAAGGCTACACCATGATCCCTCCCTTCGACCATGCACAGGTCATCGCCGGACAAGGCACCCTGGGTCTCGAGATGCTGGACCAGGAACCCGACATGGATACGGTGCTGGTACAGCTTTCCGGGGGTGGTTTAATTTCAGGAATTGCACTGGCGATAAAATCTCAAAAACCGGAGGTTCGTATTGTCGGTATTTCGATGGAACGAGGCTGTGCGATGGCGGCTTCACAAAAGGCCGGAAAACCGATCGAAGTCGAGGAATTACCCACACTCGCGGATTCGCTCGGCGGAGGAATCGGCCTCGACAATCAACTGACCTTCGACATAGTGCACGACACTGTCGATGAAATAGTGTTGTTGAGCGAAACTGAAATTGCCGACGGCATCCGTCATGCCTATTTTAAAGAACAGGTCATTCTTGAAGGCGGCGGTGCGGTCGGGATCGCGGCCCTGCTCGCGGGCAAGGTTACCCCGGGTGCAAAAACCATCGTTCTTCTAAGTGGTAAAAATATTGACATGGAACTACATCATAAAATCATCAACGGCGAAGGGCATTAACTCCTGTGGCAGATATCAGAATTCTGACCGAGGCTGAGCTTCGCAGCCAGGTCCAGCTAGACCTGGCGGCCGTGGAGTGCGTGGAAAACGCCTACTACGCGCTCGCCACCAAGTCAGTCATTATGCCGCCCATCATGCGACTGGATATTGTCGAAAACAATGGTGAGATTGACGTCAAGACGGCCTACATCCCCGGTGTCGATAGCCTGGCCATCAAGATAAGCCCCGGGTTTTTTGATAATCCCAGTCTCGGCCTGCCAAGCGTCAACGGGCTAATGGTTTTGTTCAGCACACGCACCGGTATGGTCGAGGCACTCTTACTCGACAATGGCTATTTGACCGATATTCGCACCGCTGCAGCTGGTGCGGTGGCATCGAAATACCTGGCGCGGGCCGACAGCCATAATGCCGCAATCCTCGGTGCCGGCATGCAGGCCGGTCTGCAACTCGAAGCCCTGACCCTGGTTCGCGATATCAACTCTGCAACAATCTGGGCTCGCGATTTCGGCAAAGCCCGGCTAAAAGCCGAGGACTTAAGCAAGCGACTCGGGTTTGAAGTCAGCGCCTGTGCGGATATCACGGCGGCAACTGCAGAGGCCGATATCATCGTCACCACGACAACCTCGACCCAACCAATACTGATGGCCGAGCACATCAAGGCGGGGCAACATGTCACCGCCATGGGGTCCGATTCCGAACATAAAAACGAAATTGATCCCGCCATCATCGCAGACAAGGCACAGTACTTTTGCGATCGCCTGTCACAGGTCAGCTTGCTCGGTGAGCTACACCATGTAATTGATAAACAACTGGTAAATCCAGCCGCCGAATTCCCTGAGCTGGGCCAGGTCATTGCGCAGCAGGTGGCCGGGCGTGCAAACAGTGACGACATAACGCTATGCGACCTGACCGGAACCGGCATCCAGGATACCGCGATCGCAACTTTAGCTTACCAGCTCTGCCAGAAACACCAGTCCGGCACCAACTTCGCTACCTAGTGAAATAGAAATCATGCCAAAAGATGCAAAACTGAATTTTTCCCTGCAAGAATATAAACAGCGCCTCGACAAGACCCGAAATGCAATGTCGGATAAAAATATTGATTGCCTGGTCGTGGTCGACCCTTCCAACATGGCCTGGCTCACGGGTTACGACGGTTGGTCTTTCTACACCCACCAGTGCGTCATCGTACAGCACGACCAGGAACCGATCTGGTGGGGACGCGGTATCGACGCACCCGGCGCGGTGCGAACAACCTATCTCGACGAAGACAATATTTTAAAGTACCCGGATCACTTCGTGCAGTCAGATGTCTGCCACCCGATGGATCACCTGTCGGAAATATTGCACGAGCTGAAACTTGATCGAGGGTCGATTGGCGTGGAAATGGAAAACTATTACTTTTCCGCAGCCGCGTTCCGCTCACTGCAAAACGGTTTACCCGCGGCAACATTGATCGATGCCACCGCGCTCGTCAACTGGCAACGCATCATCAAGTCTGAACAGGAATTGACCTACATGCGCAGCGCGGCACGCATTGTTGAAGCCATGCACGCGCGCATCTATGAGATCATCGAACCCGGGTTTAAGAAAAATGAGCTCGCGGCAGAAATATTTCGCACCGGTATTGCCGGCAAAGATGAGCACTGGGGTGATTACCCGGCAATCTTGCCATTGTTGCCAACCGGAATGGATGCCACCGCGGCACACCTGACCTGGGACGACTCGAAACTGAAACCCGGTGACATCACCTTCTTTGAAATTGCCGGATGCCACAGGCGCTACCATTGCCCCTTGTCGCGTACGATTTCGCTTGGCACACCGCCGCAAAAATATCTCGATGCCGAAAAAGCCGTGCTCGACGCGATGCACGCAGGGCTCGAAAATGCGAAACCGGGTAAACTCTGCGAAGACATTGCGATCGCTTTCTTCGATACACTAGAAAAACACGGTTTCAAGAAAGAGAATCGCACCGGGTATTCAATTGGCCTGTCATATCCGCCTGACTGGGGCGAACGAACCATGAGCCTGCGCCGCGGCGACAAAACCGAGCTTAAGCAAAACATGACTTTCCATTTCATGCCGGCGCTGTGGCTTGACGATGGCGGCCTCGAAATTACCGAGTCCGTTGTTGTTACCGATTCCGGTTACGAGAGCCTGGCCAATGTTGAACAACGACTACTGGTGAAATAAACATGGCAAACCCGATAGCAGCGACCATAGACCTGGAACGTGACGGCGTGCAACACGGTTTCCTGCAGATACCGCATTCGCGCAACGATTCTGCCTGGGGATCGATCATGTTGCCGATTACCGTCGCCAAAAATGGCGATGGTCCCGGCGCGATTTTAACCGGTGCCAATCACGGCGATGAATACGAGGGCCCGATTGCCCTGCATCATCTCGCTAATACCATTGATATCGATCAAGTTCGCGGACGCGTAATCATTATCCCGGCGATGAACTATCCTGCTTTCCAGGTTGCCGATCGGGTTTCGCCCATCGATCAGCTCAACATGAACCGGATTTTTCCGGGTAAGGCTAAAGGCACTATCACCCAGCTCATCGCCGACTATATTACGAGCACCCTGTTACCCATGTGCGAATTTGTACTCGACATTCACTCGGGTGGAAAGACGCTTGAGTTTCTGCCGTTTGCGGCTTACCACGAGCTTGACGACAAGTCACAGCAACAGGCCTGTGAAGCCGCCACTCTGGCCTTCGCAGCACCCTATTACCTGAGCCTGATTGAAATCGATGCCGCCGGCATGTATGACACACAGGCAGAATCGATGGGCAAGGTTTTTGTCTCCACCGAACTCGGGGGTGGCGGTACCAGCAGCCCCCATACTGCGGGCGTAGCCAGGCGCGGCGTACATAATTTCCTGGTGCATGCAGGGATTCTGGACGCGAAACCCATACAACCCGGGACGGCGAGCATCAAACTGGATATGCAACAGGATAATGCCTACGTGTTTTCACAACACAATGGTCTGCTTGAACCCTGTGTCAGTCTTGGTGACACGGTGCAAAATGGCGATATAATTGCACGCGTCTATACTACCGAACGAACCGGTTATAAACCGGTCGAATACCTGGCCGAAAGTGACGGTATTATCCTGGGCCGACACTTTCCATCCCTGATCAAGATTGGCGACTTCATGAATGTAATCGCACAAGTCGTCCAGCGATAACTCAACTTAAAGGAATCCGAAATGAAATTTAAAGCACTCGTGCTGATCGTACTGTTAACCGGCCTGGCCGCCTGCGATAAAAAAGACCAGGCCCCGGCTAAAACCAGTCTCGAATCCGATGAAGACCAATTCAGTTATGGGCTCGGCATGGTCATCGGCGAGCGCGTTCTCAAACAGTACGGGGACGTTGACTACGACCTGCTGTTACAGGGAATAAAAGCGCAGCATAAAGACCAGGAAACGCTTATAAGCCTGGAAGCCGCGGGAGAAGCCATAAACGCGCAAATAGAAAAAGTTTTTGCGAAACAGTCTGCAGCCAACAAGGAGCGAGGGCAGGCATATCTCAAGAGCAACGCCGAAAAAGAAGGCGTGCAGGTTACCGCATCCGGATTACAGTACTCGGTGATTACCGAAGCCGATGGCGCGAAACCCAAGGCTACTGACGAGGTAAGCGTCCACTACCGTGGCACCTTGATCGATGGCACCGAGTTCGACAGTTCCTATTCTCGCGGTTCACCGACCTCTTTCGTGCTCAACCAGGTTATTCCGGGCTGGACCGAGGGCTTACAGCTAATGACTGTGGGTAGCAAATTCCAGTTCGTTATCCCGTATGAACTCGGTTACGGGGAGCGCGGCGCGGGTGGCTCCATAGGCCCATTTGAAACCCTGGTCTTCGAGGTCGAGCTGCTCGAAATCAAGCCCTGATTCCGCAATAACCGATCAAACCGGGATGGGTCGGAATACATGCCTAGCCAGGCGCTACTACTACGCGTTGCCCCGCTGATATTTGTCTCGCTGTGGAGCACCGGTTTTATCGCGGCCAAGTACAGCATGCAAAACGCGGATCCCTTCGTTTTTCTGTGCCTGAGATTTACCATCACCGCGGTTGCACTGATACCGATATTGCTTCTATTCGGGGCGGCGTTACCGCGCCGTATCTGGTCTTTCAGGCACGATATGATTACCGGCACGTTGTTGCATTGTGGTTATCTCGGCTTCCTGTTCTGGCCCATCAAGAACGGGGTACCGTCCGGTATCGTCGCAATTATTATTGGTGTGCAGCCCATCCTGACAATGGCCCTGGCAAGCCTTTACATTGGCGAGCATCTCGATTTTCGAAAGCTTGCGGGCCTGCTGATTGGCTTTGTCGGGATCAGCATCGTAATCATCGGCAAGTATGGGATAGCCCTCGGCTTAAGCGGGGGTCTCGACCTGTTCGATCTCGGCATGTGCCTGGTCAGCCTGATGTCGATGGCGCTCGGGGTATTTTACCAGAAGAAATTCTGTGATCAGTCGCAACTGTTACCGGGTACGCTGATGCAATACGTCGCCGGGTCGCTGGCAACCGCGTTTTTCGCCCTGCTCTTCAGCGAGACCTGGACAATCGACTGGACCCCTACCTTTGGGATCGCGCTGACCTGGCAGGTGTTGGGATTGTCAATAGGCGCGGTCATGCTGCTGATGTACATCATCAGGAACGGTGAAGCCGGCAGGTTATCGAGCATGTTTTACCTGGTACCACCGCTGGTTGTTGTTGAGGCTCATTTCCTGTTTGGGGAAACCCTGGGGGCGTTATCGATAGCCGGAATGATGGTTTGCGTCATGGGGGTCTACCTGGTCAGTCGCTCGGCTAAAACGTAAATTTACAGCCAACTGCTATACTCATCTGCAAGTTAAAATTGAATTTGCAATGAAGAAATTTCACCTCTTTATCACCAGCCTGTTGCTGGTCTTTTTAATGGCAAGCCCGGTAAGCCATGGCCAGCTTTACAAGTGGGTCGATGATCAGGGCAATGTGCATTATGGTGATAGTCCTCCCGATAATGCCAAGCTCAAGCGAATTACCGGCAAGGTCAGCAGCTATACCTCGGTTAGCGTCGAGGCATTCGTTTACGACCCGGGCAATATAACCAAGCGTCAAAAATCAACCAAGGTCGTGATGTATTCAACCACCTGGTGTGGCTATTGTAAGCAGGCCGCGCAGCACTTCAGGAAAAACAAGATCCCCTTTGTCGAGTATGATATTGAAAAATCGGAGCAGGCTGCGAAAGAATATAAAAAGTTAAACGGCCGCGGCGTGCCGATTATCCTGATCGGAGATCAGCGTATGAATGGTTTCAGTGCGAGTTCGTTTGACAGGATTTACTACGGCAAGTCATAAAGATTGAGCCCCGGGCATTATTCTCCTAGAATGATCTGGCTTAGATGTCGGGGCGTGGCGCAGCCTGGTAGCGCACCTCGTTCGGGACGAGGGGGTCGGAGGTTCAAATCCTCTCGCCCCGACCAATAAAGCAAATAAAAAAGCCTCTTACCCCAGTACGAGGCTTTTTTATTTGCTTTATTGGTCGGGAAGATGGAACCGAACCAGAGATTCACAAAATCGCCCGGAGGCCGCTCTCGCACATCCATGTGCTTCGCGGCACCTGCGCATCCCTGCGCATTGCGATTTTGCGGCGCGTGCAACGCGCGCGGTCCGAAGGACCGAGCACATGGATGTGCGAGCCAAATCCTCGAGCTGGCGTCGAAATCCTCTCACTTGGTAATATTCTGTTTGATGGATCCCGCGGTCAAGCCGCGGGATGACAATAGTCGGTTCACAACGCAAATTGTTAATCTCATCAAAATTTCTCGGCGATCAATCTCATCCAACGGATAGTCAACTGTAAATTTTTGTTAGACAATGCTCGAAAATCATATTCGAGCAGGAATACATGCATTTCAGCATCCAGCTTTCGGCCTACTACCCGGACAAGTCTTATGGTGGCGATCGTGTCTACCGGGACATGCTGGAACTGGCCCGATGTGCCGATCAATGCGGCTACGAATCAGTTGCTATTACCGAACATCACCTGATCAATATCTTAATGATGCCGGCACCACTCCAATTCGCTGTCAAGATTGCCAGCCAGACCGAGAACATCAAAATCATCACCGCGGTTTCGGTGTTGCCATTACACGACATGCGTATTCTCGCCGGTGAACTCGTCTGCGCAGACATATTTACCGATCACCGCCTCATGCTTGGAGTCGGGCGCGGTGCCTTCGGTTTCGAGATGGACCGCATGGGCGTGCCGCTGGAAACCAGCCGCGAGAAGTTCGATGAATCCCTGAACGTACTGCAGGCATTGCTCGCTGACGAAGAAGTTTCCTGGGACGGAAAATATTACAAATTCGATCCGCTGACGATTATGCCGCGCCCGGTTAACGACATCCCTCTGATGATGGCGGTCCTTGTTCCCGAGGCCATTTATCACTGCACCAAGCGCGGGTTTCATATTCAAACCACACCACTGTCGGGAGATCATCAACACATGCTCGACCAGGTCAGCGCGTTCAATCGGGGCAAGGAAGAACTCGGTGATGCCGGGGCACACCAGACCCTGTCGCTGTCACGGGTTGCTTTTTTGTCACATAGCGATGCCGACCGCAATCGGAAAATTCAGATGGCGCACGACTACTACAGCCGCTTCGATAACGTTTTTACCGGGCCCGGTATTGTCGACAATGGAATGATCAAACCCCTGCCCCGCAACATGACGGTTGAACAGACAGCCGAGAATTTAACCATTTGCACCGCGTCGGAAATGATCGACAAGCTGGCCCCTTACGCCGAGGCCGGCGTGGATCGCTTCATCATGAACGTCAATTTCGGGGTCGAGCAAGCCGAAGTGCTCGAATCGATTCAATGCTTCGCGGAAGAAGTAATGCCGCATTTTACCTCTGGCCCGACCCCCCAGGCTAAAGCATCGTAACCACCATTTATGACCGCGGTAGACGTCAGTTATCGAATCGAAGGACAAGGTCCGGCACTTTACCTGGTGCATGGCATTGGTGCGCGTAAGACCTCCTGGAATAAACTCATTGCCGGCCTCAAGGATCGATTCACCTGTGTCAGCTACGATTTGCGTGGCCACGGCGAAAGCCCCGTCCCGCCAACGCCTTACACGCTCGATGACCTGGTTGATGATCTCGAAACGTTACGCCAGAAGCTTGGACACGAGAAAATTCACCTTGCCGGGCATTCGCTCGGCGGCATGATCGGTCCGGCCTACGCACGCGCCTACCCCGATCATACCCTGAGTGTCGGTCTGCTTAGCACCGCCGCGGGCCGCAATGATGATGATCGCGCAAAACTGAAAGCAGTCGGCGATGCAATGGAGCAAAACGGGATCGACGAAACCCTGGGGACTTTTGTCACACGCTGGTTCACCGATGCATTCATCCAGGCACATCCAGACCTGGTAGAAGCACGTCTGCAACAGGTTAACGATACCCCTGCCGATGTCTTCCTGAGCGTGTTCTGGATTTACGCCACCACGGAAATGGCGCCCTGGCTGCATGAAGTCAAATGCCCCTGCCTGGTGCTGACCGGTGAGCTCGATGGCGGCTGCAATCCACGTCTCAATCAATTCATTGATGGCGAACTGCCTGATTCCCGCCTGGTCATCCTCGAAGGGCTAAAACATGCCTTAATGATTGAAGCCAGCGACCAGGTACTGCCGCAGCTGCGAGAATTTCTACTCGAGCAAAGCTGAGACTGCTAATCTTCGCGTCGTGGAATTCAATAACCTAAAAGCTGCGCTGTTCGTGGTCATCGCAATGTCGATGATTACCACCAATGATGCCATCGTAAAACACATCACCCAGGTGTTTAATGTCGGGCAGATCATGTTTTTGCGAGGTGCCCTGATCTGCATAATCTTCGCCAGTGTGATGACGCTGCGTAGACAACCTGTTTTTAGTCGCCGAACCCTGCATCGTTGGAATTTGCTGCGCGCATTGTTTGAGCTTGGCGCCACACTTGCCTTTCTGACCGGCTTATCCATGTTACCCATCGCCGTGGCATCAACCCTGGGCTTTGCCTCACCCATATTCCTGGCACTGCTTGCAGCAACCATTCTGAAGGAAAACGTAACCCTGGATCGATGGATTGTTATCCTGATCGGGTTTGGTGGCGTGATGCTGATCACCAATCCATTTTCCGAGACAGCCTCGTGGGCGGTTATATTTCCGATCATCTGCGCTTTTTTCGTGGCCTTGCGCGATATCGCGATTCGCTACGTACCCAACGATATTCCGTCATCACAGGTCGCATTCACCAATGCCTGGATCGTTATGCTTGGCGGCGGAATCTATTCGATTTACCAGGGCTGGGGAGAGGCGGACTTGCAATGGTACCTGTGGTTTATCGGCTTAGGTGCCGTGCTGTACTGTGGATACCTGTTCCTGATAATTGGCAGCCGTATCGGTGAACTATCTTTTATCAGCCCCTTCAAATACATCAGTATTCTGATCGCAATAATATATGGTTACCTGATCTGGGGTGATAAACCGACCCTGACAATGCTCGCAGGTGCCAGCGTCATTGTAGTTTCGGGTATTATGCTGGTATCCAGCGAAAAACGACGCAACCGTAACACAGTACTAACATCGGAAATCCAGTAATCAGAATGTCCACGCCGCAACCAGAGAAAACATCAGGATGTTATGCCCCGGGGGTAATCGATTGGGTCTTCACGCGAGGTCGCTGTATCGAGAGCACCAACGAATTTGTGCATCAGCTCGCGCATCAAATGAATGAACACGGTGCATCGATTGACCGCTTGATGGTTTCTTTGCTGACACTGAATCCTCAATTGGTAGGCACTTCGGAGACCTGGTTGAAATCCACCGACATGACAACGCCTATCAACGCATCACACGGCGTGCGTAATACAGAACGATATATCGGCAGCCCGTTAGCAATAATTTACGAAACCCATAAACGCGTGCGCCAACGGCTGGATAACCTGCCCGAAGATGCACACCGAGCCTATACCGAACTGGCCGAGGAAGGCTATACCGATTACGTGGCATTGCCAGTACTTTTCGGAGAAGTCGCCGAACCCGGTGCGGCGATAATCATCAGCACTAAAAGAAAAGGCGGTTTCAGCGATCAGCACATCGAGAGCTTCAGGCGAATTCGTGATTACCTGGCGCCAGTGTTCGAAGTGCATGCGTTGCGACATATATCGCGTTCGTTGATGAATACCTACGTTGGCAAACGTACCAGCGAAAAAGTCCTCGCCGGCATGATCAAACGAGGCGATGCCGATGTCATCAACGCCGCATTGTGGTTTAGCGATCTGCGCAACTTTACTCATCTGACTGAAACACTGCCTGCCGAGCAGATACTGGAAATGTTGAACGAGTATTTTGAATTTGTATCGGCCGCGGTCACCGCTCGTGGCGGCGAAATTCTGCGCTTCATCGGCGATGCGATGCTGATCGTGTTTCCAATAGACGGCAATATGTGTAACCGGACCGCTTGCAGTGCCGCCATTGATTCCGCCATTGACGCATATGACACGCTCGAAACCCTGAATCACCGTCGTCGACGTCATGGTCAACCCGAAATCGAATTTGGCGTCGGCCTGAATGTTGGCGAAGTAATTTACGGTAATGTCGGCGCACCCGATCGACTCGATTTCACCGTCATGGGCCCCGCCGTTAACCGTACCGCACGCCTTGAATCCCTGACCAAGCAGTTCGATTGCAATATCCTGTTTTCAAAAAACTTTGCCGAATTGATCGAAGTACCTTCGGAATTCATGGGCGACCATGAGAT
The DNA here is from genome assembly GCA_029862125.1 of Gammaproteobacteria bacterium. Classification (GTDB taxonomy): domain Bacteria; phylum Pseudomonadota; class Gammaproteobacteria. The sequence continues at coordinate 13,355 of JAOTXY010000087.1, forward strand.
GAAGGGAATTGCTGCGCCACAGGCTGTTTATGCGCTGTGCAAAACCTGAATATGCGAATTTCCGAAGTTCATATCTACCAGAAAGACCTGCAATTGAAAACGCCCTACACCATGGCAGGTACAGTGTTGCACTCGCTCGACTCGACCATTGTTAAACTGGTTTGTGATAACGGTCTGCTGGGCTGGGGCGAAACCTGTCCGGTCGGTCCCACCTATCAGCCGGAACATGCCGAAGGCACCAGGGCTGCGTTAATGCAGTTGGCGCCAGCACTTATTGGTAAATCGGCATTGACCCCTCTGTTGTTGCAACGTTGCATGAATGCTCAATTG
>JAOTXY010000164.1 GCA_029862125.1 Gammaproteobacteria bacterium
TTACAAACCTGGTTTGGTACCGCGCGATGAGCGAGTTGATCAGCCCAGGTGACGCTGGCGTATTATAATCGTTTAAGTCGACTAGTCATTAGCAAATAGAGCAAAAAACTGCTTGAATTTGCTTTTTATGACCACAACTATAAATAAGTTATCCAATGCCTTGGGCGGCCTATAACCCTACTGTTTGGGGGCTTGCTATAGACGGATCATGAACTTAGAATGATACGCATTGGTCTATACTAGACTGGTTAAGTAACGGAGATAGTCATGCAATTGAATACTGCTGTAACCCGCTCTCAAGAAGCGATACTGGCGACCAACAAGGTCATCAAGAATACCTACATCCTGTTGTCGATGTCGCTACTTTTCAGTGCTTTCGCCGCATTTCTAGGCGTTATTTCGGGAATTGGTCACGGAGTGGCGCTGGTCGCCAGCATTGCCGGAATCGCCATGCTCTGGTTTGTTTTACCCAGAACTGCTAATTCTGCTGCCGGAATTCCGGTGTTGTTCGGGATTACCGGTTTACTTGGATTCGGCCTCGGCCCGGTCCTCAATTATTACCTCGCGGTAAATCCCAGTATAGTCATGACCGCACTCGGGGGCACCGGGGCGATCTTTCTCGGCCTCTCGGGTTATGCCCTGACCACGCGCAAGGATTTCAGTTTCCTCGGTGGTTTTGTCATGGTGGGTATGCTGGTAGTACTTGGCGCTGCCCTATTAAACATCTTTCTGGGCATCCCGGCCCTGTTCCTCGCGGTCAACGCCGCGGTAGTGATGATTATGAGTGCTTTCATCCTGTGGGAAACGTCTTCCCTGATTCACAATGGTGAAACCAATTACATCATGGCGGCAGCCGGGCTATTCTTATCCATCCTTAATATGTTCCAGGCCCTGCTGCACTTACTTGGTGCTTTTGGTGGCAACGATTAAGAACGGCCGATACCAATAACAAGTAAGCCCCGTACGCGGGGCTTATTTTTTTCTGGAGATTAAAATGGACTGGTTGAAAATAGGCTCGGCGCTGTTCCTGCTGGCGATGATCATTTTTCTCTTTCCGCGAGCCAAGCATGCCATCGAAAATTCGCCCAAGGGAAGTATGCAAGACTGGATGGGATATATCCTGCCGATGGCCGCTGTAATTTTATTCGTCATCCTGTTGATCGCGCTGGTTTAGCCAGATTCTCTCGGCAAGCGCGAGGTCTGCGGGTGATGTAATTTTGAGGTTGCTGGCATCTCCCGCAACCAGCAAGGGTGCATGGCCCGATAATTCGACCGCCTGGGCATCATCCGTAATCACCAGGTTGTTATCGATCACCTGTTTCAGGGCATTGAGCAAGGTTTGCAAATGAAATACCTGCGGCGTCAGGGCACGCCACAAACCGTCTCGGGGCAGGGTGTTCACGATTTCCATTTTGTCACCCTGCTGTTTCAAGGTGTCGGCAACAGGGGCCGCCAGAATCGCACCCGCTGAATGTCGTGTTGCAGCATCGATAACATTGCTCAGATCCCGATGGCTCACCAGGGGTCGGACCGCGTCATGAACCAGTGCGATCGCATCGTTTCCGAATCGATACTGCAACGTGGTAAGTCCATTGTAGACGGAGTCATGGCGCTCCTCGCCGCCTGTAGCAATAAAAACGGGCTTCTCTGCATGATAGGCAAGTGATTCCCAGGTCGTATCATGTTCCCGCAACACGACTACCGCGCCATCAATTTGAGGATGTGATAACAACCGGTCGAGACTATGTTCGATTAAAGTTTTACCCTGGAAAGCGAGGTATTGCTTGGGAATGTCGCTCTGCATCCGGGTACCGATACCGGCAGCTGGAACAATCGCCCAGACGGGAACACTATTGCCCATCGACAGCCTCTTTTTCCGGAATGAGCTGGATAAAGGTCTCTCCCTGCTTGATCATGCCGAGATCATTGCGCGCTTTCTCTTCGAAGGCATCGAGACCATTTTGCAGGTCCAGCACCTGAGCCTCGAGTATCCTGTTGCGCGATTCCAGTTCCTCTAGTTTCTGTTTTTGTAATTCAAGCTCGCGCGTGAGTTGCACGACTTCTGACAGGCTGCCATCACCAAACCATAATTTATACTGCAAGCCGATGAGTACCAGGATCAATATGGTAATCAGAATCTTCATCGGCTCATAGGCTGCAGGCTAGAGGTTTTTAAAGGCCGACTTTCCCGGAAATCTTGCGGCCTCGCCCAGCATCGATTCGATACGCAGCAACTGGTTATATTTTGCAACTCGATCCGAGCGCGATAACGAGCCGGTTTTTATCTGGCCCGCCGAGGTCGCAACCGCCAGGTCGGCAATCGCAACGTCTTCGGTTTCGCCCGAACGATGTGAAATAACGGTTGAATAACCAGCTTCATGAGCCATTGAAATAGCGTCCAGGGTTTCCGTCAGGGTGCCAATCTGGTTGAACTTGATCAGGATCGAATTGGCAATTCCCTGCTCGATTCCACGTGCCAGGATACCGGTATTGGTCACGAACAGGTCGTCGCCTACCAGCTGAATCCTGCTACCCAATTGCTCGGTCAGGACTGCCCAACCCTCCCAGTCGCCTTCATCCATACCGTCTTCGATAGTGATAATCGGGTACTGGTCTACCCAGCCAGACAGGTAGTCGGCAAAACCCACCGCCTCAAAAGAACGGTTTTCCGAGGCCAGGATATATTTACCGGAATCGTAAAACTCCGAACTGGCGACATCCAGGCCGAGGCAGATATCCGTACCAGCCCGGTACCCTGCTTTATCGATCGCGGTTAATATCACTTCAATCGCTTCTTCATTGGAGGACAGGTCCGGTGCGAAGCCACCTTCATCGCCGACGGCGGTGTTCATTCCTTTTGCGCCAAGCACCGATTTCAGCGAGTGGAATATTTCCGTGCCATAACGCAAAGCCTCGCTGAAACTGGGCGCACCAACCGGCAGGATCATAAATTCCTGCATATCGACGCTATTGTCAGCATGGGCACCGCCATTGATGATATTCATCATCGGTACCGGTAACAGGTTTGCATTTTCGCCACCCAGGAATCGATACAATGGTTGCCCCGCCTCGCTCGCACCCGCCTGGGCGTTGGCCAGCGATACTGCGAGTAAGGCATTGGCACCGAGGTTGCTCTTGTTTTCGCTGCCATCGAGTTCGATCATCGCCTGATCGAGCGCACGCTGATCGTTGCAATCCCGCCCTATAACCAGATCGGCTAACTCGTTATTGATATGGGATACTGCCCTGGTGACACCCTTGCCGAGATAGCGACTACTATCACCATCACGTAATTCGATGGCCTCACGCTCCCCGGTAGAGGCTCCGGAGGGCGCTGCTGCCCTGCCCGTGGCCCCGCTTTCCAGTATTACATCGGCTTCAACGGTGGGATTGCCCCGTGAGTCCAGAATTTCTCGACCAATGACCCTGCTGATGTTGGTCATATCAACTCCATGTATTATTCCTGGTTAAACTGCAGTAGTTCGTTTTCATGCATGGCCGAAGCCTTGGTCGCTTGATCTAGCAAGACCAGCACTTCCAGCAGTGACCGAATTTTCGCCAGCGGCCAGGCGTTCGGGCCGTCGCTAAGCGCCTTGTCCGGGTCGGGATGCGTTTCCATGAATAATCCGGAAACACCTGCCGCTACCGCGGCGCGCGCAAGCACCGGCACAAACTCGCGTTGTCCA
>JAOTXY010000165.1 GCA_029862125.1 Gammaproteobacteria bacterium
AGGCGGATAGCATCGTGCTCGCCTGCAATGGCTACCTGGGTAAGCTGGAGCCACGCATGTCCGGCAAGATCATGCCGATCAATAACTTTGTTATCGCGACCGAGCCACTGAGTGTGTCTCAACTCGGACGCATCAATCCGCGCGATGTCGCCATCGCCGATTCTCGTTTCGTTGTCAATTATTATCGGCTCTCGGCGGATAAACGCATGCTTTTTGGCGGCGGTGAAAACTATCGCCAGAACTTTCCCGCCGACATTGCAAACTTCGTACGCAAACCCATGCTGGAAGTCTACCCGGAACTTGCCGACACCCGCGTCGACTACGCCTGGGGCGGTACCCTTGCAGTAACGCTTAACCGCATGCCCCATTTCGGGCGCCTCGGCAAGCACAACACTTATTACGCGCAGGGCTACTCCGGTCAGGGGGTCGCAATGGCAACCCTGGCGGGCAAGCTGATTGCCGATGCGATCGCCGGTGAAGCCGAGAAATTTGATCTGTTTGGCACGATTCCGACGCGCAATTTTCCGGGTGGTGATTTGCTGCGCTGGCCGGGACTGGTGCTCGGCATGAGTTACTACGCGCTCAGGGACAGAATCTAGTTTATTGCCTTCATCGCGAGCATCTGCTCGACCAGGATGTCGTCCTGCAGTTGCAGGTGGTAACCCTGTTGCGTGAGGTTCTCGAGTACCTCGGCGGCATCTTCCTTGGCCAGCTTTCTTTCCTCGGTCAGATCGAAGCTGAAGCTGAACTCGGGAGGACCGAACACGCGCAACAACTCCTGCGGCACGATCGAAAAATCGTCCTTGTCGAGCAGGTAAAGATAGGTATCGAGCTTGAGGTTACTGCGGTAAATATGGCACAACATGACGGACTTGGATTGATCGAGTGAACCTATGTTATCACACAAAAGAAGGGGTCGGCAGAACGCCGACCCCGGTTTGTCCAACTAGATCAGGGTGCTGAATTAAACAGTCGATCCTGAGGCGGTGAATTCCGGATAGGCTTCCATTCCGCACTCGGAGAGATCGACACCCTCGTATTCCTCTTCTTCGCTGACACGGATACCCATGATCATCTTGATCACGAACCAGGTCGCGAAACTGGCACCGAATACCCAGACGAAAATAGTCAGCGCGCCGATAATCTGGCCGGAAAAGCTGGCGCCGTCGTTGGTCACCGGCACCAGCAGCAGGCCAAGCAGACCGACCACGCCATGTACCGAGATCGCACCAACCGGATCGTCAATCTTGAGCTTGTCCATGGTGACGATGCTAAACACTACCAGCACACCGCCAATGCCACCGAACAACGTGGCCAGCAATGGAGTCGGTGTCGATGGTTCCGCGGTAATCGCAACCAGTCCAGCCAGCGCGCCGTTCAACGCCATCGTCAGGTCAGCCTTGCCGAACATCAGGCGCGCCACGATCATTGAGGCGATCAGACCACCCGCAGCGGCAGCGTTGGTATTCATGAACACGACCGCAACCGCGTTGGCGCTTTCAACCGTCGCAGTGGCCAGCACGGAACCGCCGTTAAAGCCGAACCAGCCCAGCCACAGGATGAAGGTACCGAGCGTCGCCAGTGGCAGGTTGGCGCCGGGGATCGCGTAGACCTGCCCGTTCTTGCCATACTTGCCCTTACGTGCGCCGAGTAGAATTACCCCTGCGAGAGCCGCTGCGGCACCGGCCATGTGCACGATGCCGGAGCCGGCAAAGTCTGAGAATCCAAGGTCACCGAGCGTGTACATGCCGAAGACGGGCTCGCCGCCCCAGGTCCAGCGCCCTTCCAACGGATATATCAAGCCAGTCATAACAACAGCGAAGGCGAGGAAAGCCCACAGTTTCATGCGCTCTGCGACCGCGCCCGAAACGATTGACATCGCGGTCGCGACGAACACGACCTGAAAGTAAAAGTCGGCAGATGGCGCATAGGTCGCGGGTTCTTCAGCGCCGGTAACACCGTCGCCAACGATGCCTGACAGGAACATAGTGAAGTCACCACCGCCGTACATGACCGAATAACCACAAACCATGTACATCGTACAGGCGACCGCGAACAGTGCGACATTCTTGGTCAGGATCTCGGTCGTATTCTTGGAACGTACCAAACCTGCCTCAAGCATCGCAAAGCCGGCGGCCATCCACATGACCAATGCTCCACAGACGAGAAAATAGAAGGTATCGAGTGCGTACTGTAATTCAAAAATCTGGTTTTCCATGTTGTCCTCCTAAAGCGCTGATGGACCAGATTCACCCGTACGAATACGAACAACCTGTTCAAGTGTGGTTATAAAAATTTTGCCGTCTCCGATTTTGCCAGTGTTGGCGCTACTGGTAATGGCTTCAACCGCCTGGTCAACCAGGTCATCGTCGATTGCAACCTCGATTTTTACCTTGGGTAAAAAGTCGACCACGTATTCCGCACCCCGGTAAAGTTCAGTGTGCCCCTTTTGACGCCCAAAACCTTTCACCTCCGAGACGGTCAATCCCTGCACCCCGATTTCTCCAAGTGCCTGGCGGACATCATCGAGCTTGAATGGCTTGATAATCGCTGTGATGATTTTCATGAGTAACTCTCCGCATTAAATTCGGGCTGAATTTTTGACTGGTCTGGGCACGCAAGCAAATTGTCGTTAATATCGGCGTATCAAAAGCACTTTCTGCACACTAAAGGTGCAATTAATTTATTCTATGCACTATTTTGGGGCTTAATATGATCGACAATCAAACCATCAATCGCCTGTCAGAAAAAATCAACGAGCTGTTGCCACCGGGGTTGCAACAGGTGAAAACCGATTTCGATGCGCGCTTGAAGAGCCTGCTGCAACAGCAATTGGCTAACTATGAAATGGTGAGCCGTGAAGAGTTTGATATCCAGGCGCGTGTATTGGAACGCACCCGGGAAAAGCTGGAGATTATCGAGGCCCGCTTAAAAGAACTCGAGAAAACACTGAAATGAATCGAGGGGCCAATCCTGGCCCCCTGACTTTTTAACTAACTATCGCTGGCATCCTTGGCGCCGGTGTTGATGCCTAGCAGGTCATATGGCGGACACCAGCCGGTAACTACGGTGGCGATCAATACAACACCCGCCACCAGTGCGATGATGCCGAGGGTTCCCTGTAGCAACCCGAGTGGCCACGCAGCAAGCGCCGCGATTCCGATGACTGCGCGAATGGCACGATCTGCAGTTCCCATATTCGGTTTCATGATGTTCTCCCAGGTTTGGCGAAAATTTCAGCTGCGGGGCGAACCCCGCAGCTGCCTACTATACCCTAATTTGCCGGTTCTGGAGTCGAGTCACCGGCAGTTGATATCGGCACAAGATAACCGCCCATGTTCATCATGTTAAACATCGGTTGCATCGACTGGGGGTTCATCATCCAGTTAATGCGTGGTGTATACCAGTTGGGATCGGCAAGCGACATAGCCGGTTGATAAAAAGCCGGGTTCGCCATCGCATTCATCCAGCGAGTGTAGTAGGCGGGATCCGCCATCTGCATCATCGGCTGGTACATCGCGGGATTCATTGGCGCCATCATCCAGGACATGTACATGTTGGGATTCATGAAATGACCCATGGCCCGGCTCATTTTATTGAAGTCAGTCATGCCGCTCATCCAGGTATCCCACATCACCGGTTCGGTGGCGCACTTGGTCATGACATGAATCG
>JAOTXY010000021.1 GCA_029862125.1 Gammaproteobacteria bacterium
TCAAGCATTTGGCGAATATACTGAAGAACGAGGTACGGACGACAGATATTGTTTTCCGCTACGGTGGCGAAGAGTTCGCGATGATTTTTCCGGAGACCCACCTGAATCTCGCGGTCAAGGTAGCGGACCGGATCCGAGAGCAAATCGCCAATAGCCCGATAACGATAGACGAAGGTGAAATTAATTTAACCGCGAGTATGGGTGCCAGTGTTTACATGAAAACCAGCATCCTCGACCTGGTTGATTTCGTCGATTCGGTCGATAAGTACCTGTACGAAGCCAAGCAATCGGGCCGAAACTGCATCTGCCATATCGACTACACCGAATTACGCGCCGTCACCGAAGTCGGCTTCGATGAGCGCGCCATGCTCTTCGGCAAAGAGTAAATGCCTCACAAATGACCCTTCGAGCGGTGCGGCCACCGGAAGCTCTTTTCAGAATCGCCGTAAATACATCCATGTAGGCTCGCGCGCAACATCCCTGTTGCGCAGCGTTCTGAAAAGAGCTTCCGGTGACCACACCTCAGTAATTTCAGCTGCTGTAAAACAGTTTTCGAATCCTATTCCCGAATATTGGTAAAAAACTTGGAAGGCAACCGAGGAGGCTCCTTGTGACGTAAAGGCTGGGTGCCGAAAAAAGCGTTGATTTTGAAGGGTCAGGCCGCAGGGATGCGGTGGTCCGACACATCGGCTGTGGCGAGTCGAGACATGGATGTCGCGGTCCGGCGTCCCGGGTCTCGCCTTGCCCTTTAAAATCAGCGCTTCTTCGGGAAGCCGCAGGCCCGATGCGTCGGACCGACCCAGTCAGTCGCAAGGAGCCTCCTCGGTTGCCTTTGATCGGAATGGAACGGTAGCCGCACCGATCGAAGGTCGTTTATTAAGCTTGCGATGAAGGGCGAAGCGACTACTTGGATTCGGCGTTGTAGCGTTCGATGGAGTCGAGGATTTCCTGCTTGGCTGCGTCGGCATCGACCCAGCCGTCGATCTCGACCCACTTCCCGGCCTCCAGGTCCTTGTAGTGATCGAAGAAGTGCGCGATCGAATCGAGCAGAGACCTGGGCAGGTCGTGAACGCTGTTCATACCCGAATACAGGTTCGAAAGCTTATCGATTGGCACTGCGATGATCTTCGAATCCTTGCCAGCTTCGTCGGTCATGCATAGCATGCCAAGCGGCCTGACCTGGATTACCGAGCCACTGATTACCGGGATCGGTGTTACCACCAATACGTCGGCTGGATCTCCATCCTCGGACAGGGTTTGCGGGATATAACCGTAGTTACAGGGGTAATGCATTGACGTTCCCATAAAACGATCAACAAACATTGCGCCGGTGTCTTTATCGACCTCATACTTGACCGGATCGCTGTGCGACGGAATCTCGATTATGACGTTGACGTCATCGGGTATGTTGCTACCGCTGTTAACCCGGTCCAGGATCATGATAATGTCACTCGGCGAAAGGGGTGGAGATTATAACTAAACAAGTACTATTTTACAGGCGAGTAAGTCGTCATTCGGTAAATCCGATCGTATGTATTAGAGATCGAAATCATCGAGTTTTTTATCCGCCAGTTCGTTTTTTAGTACCACGTAACTTGGCATGCCGCGTTCATCGTAGTCGGGATAAGCTTCACCCTGGATCAGCGGGTAGAGATAGTCGCGACATTTTTGGGTTATTCCGAAACCGTCCTCGCTGATAAAGTCGAGTGGCATGGTTTTCTCGACATTAGCGACGTCAGCAAGTGCTGCGCTACCGACCTGCCATTGATAGGGATTGTTCGAAATCCGTTCGATGGTTGGCATGATTGCATTCTTCCCCGCCAGCGCCATTTCCACGCCGGCCTGGCCCAATGCATATGCCTGTTCGAGGTCACTGGCAGAGGCGATGTGACGTGCCGCGCGCTGCAGGTAGTCGGCCACGGCCCAATGGAACTTGTAACCAAGCGCCTGCTTAACCATGTTGGCAACGACCGGGGCGACGCCACCGAGCTGCGCATGCCCGAAAGCGTCCCGGGTACCCTGCTCGGCCAGGAAGCTGCCGTCCGCGTTACGCGCACCCTCGGAAACCACGACCGTGCAATAACCGTGAGTTTCGACCTTGGCCTGCACCGCCTTTACGAACTTGTCGTGATCGAAGTCCACTTCAGGAAACAGCAGCAATACCGGGATTCCGTAGTCTTCGATCAAGCCACCTGCGGCAGCGATCCATCCCGCATGGCGCCCCATGACTTCGAGAATGAATACCTTGGTTGAAGTCTTGGCCATCGATTTAACATCGAAGGAAGCCTCGAGTGCAGAAACTGCGATGTACTTGGCGACTGATCCAAACCCCGGGCAATTGTCGGTGATCGGTAAATCGTTATCCACGGTTTTAGGTATATGTATCGCCTGCACCGGGAAACCCATGGTTTCAGAGAGCTGCGAAACCTTGAAGCAGGTGTCGGCCGAGTCTCCGCCACCGTTATAAAAGAAGTAACCGATATCATGTGCCTTGAACACTTCGATCAGGCGTTCGTATTCACGGCGGTTCTGTTCCAGGCTTTTAAGCTTGAAGCGGCAAGAGCCGAAAGCACCCGAGGGAGTTTTTTTCAGCGCCGCAATATCGGCATCGGTTTCGCGTGAGGTATCGATCAACTCTTCAGACAATGCTCCGATGATACCGTTGCGACCGGCAAATACCTTGCCGACTTTATCGCCGTTCTGACGACAGGTTTCGATAACGCCACAGGCGCTGGCATTTATGACTGACGTTACACCGCCGGACTGTGCGTAAAATGCATTCTTGGAACTCATGTTTTTGCTTCCACGTGATTCTGGTTATGGGTTCATTCGGTATGTTGGTGTAGTGATCACTTCACTTCCGACCGATTACGGGTTTTGCAGAATAGCGTAAAAAACCAGAAAAAACATTTACCCAGCGGGGATATAAAAAAAGGGTAGTGCAGGCACTACCCTTAATTTTACTTGCAGGTTATCCGGTTAACCAAGTAGCGGGGCGATAACCAGGCTGACGATTGCCATGACGTTGATCAGGATGTTCATCGAAGGTCCTGACGTGTCCTTGAAAGGATCACCAACAGTGTCGCCGACCACGGTTGCTGCATGCGTGTCGGTTCCCTTGCCACCGAGATTACCCTTTTCTACGAACTTTTTGGCGTTATCCCAGGCGCCGCCTGCATTTGCCATCATCAACGCCATCAGAACACAGCTCAACAAGCCACCAGCCAGCATGCCACCCAAGGCCTCGGCGCCGATGATAAATCCCACCAGGGGAGGAGCGCTCACGGCGATCACACCCGGAACAATCATCTTTTTCAATGCCGCTGTCGTTGCAATATCGACGCAAGTCGCTGTATCGGGCTCCGCTGTGCCTTCGAGCAGACCGTCTATTTCGCGAAACTGACGGCGAATTTCCTTGATCATTTCGAACGCCGCATCGCCCACCGCGGTCATCGTGATCGACGCGATGATGAATGGAATGATGCCACCGATGAAGAGTCCGATTAACACTTCCGGATTATTCAGTACGAGTTCGAAATTTTCAATGTTGATGGAAACGGTCTCGATATAGGCGGTGATAATCGCAAGCGCTGCGAGTGCCGCTGCACCGATAGCGAATCCCTTGCCAATTGCCGCAGTCGTATTACCGAGTTCATCGAGCGAATCGGTAATCTTGCGGGTGTCTTCGCCCAGGCCGGACATTTCGGCGATGCCACCGGCGTTATCGGCGACCGGGCCGTAAGCGTCGATCGCCATGGTAATACCGACCGTGGCAAGCATGCCCACGGCAGCGATACCGACTCCGTAAAGCCCTGCGAACTCGCTTGCAACCCAGATAATGCCGCATATCGTCAGGATCGGTACCGCAACCGATTGCATGCCGATCGCCAGACCGCTGATCATGACGGTGGCCGCCCCGGTTTCCCCAGACTTGGCGATGTGCTCGACCGGCTTGCCGGCAGTGTAATACTCGGTGACCAGGCCAATGATAATACCGCCGACTGCACCGGCCAGTACTGCTACCCAGATTCCGCTGCTCAGGTCCAGCATTGAGATCAGGAAATAGGCGAGCGCGATGAACAGTACCGATGAGCCCATGGTACCCATACGCAGGGCTTTCTCAGGTGATTTGCTCGAGTTGACCTTGACGATCATAATGCCACCGATCGAGCACAGAAGACCCAGCGATGCCAGCGCCAGCGGCAGGTTCATCATCGCTCCACGGCCGCCCATTGCTTCGGTTGCAGCGACCGCCATGGTCGACGCTATAGCGATAGAGGCGATCATCGAGTTGCAGTAGGACTCGAAAATGTCGGAACCCATGCCAGCCACGTCGCCCACGTTGTCGCCCACGTTATCGGCGATGACACCGGGGTTGCGTGGGTCGTCTTCCGGTATGCCGGCTTCAATCTTGCCGACCAGGTCGGCACCGACGTCGGCGCTCTTGGTGAAAATGCCACCACCGACACGCGAGAACAGCGCAACCACCGAAGCGCCCATCGCAAAACCGTGGATTGCATGCAGCGAGTCGATATCACCAGAGAATAGAAAAAACACGATTCCCAGCCCGAGCAGACCCAGCGATGCGACCGCAAGACCCATGATCGAGCCACCGAAAAAGGCCACGGTTAGAGCAGCGGCGGCACCCTCGTTATGGGCTGCGGTTGTGGTTCTTACATTAGCGCGAGTAGCCGTGTTCATGCCGATATAACCGGCGGACCCGGAGGCCAGGGCACCCATCAGAAAGCAAAACGCGGTTCCAAAGCCGAGAAAGATATACAGCAACACCATTAGTACTGCGGCAAACATGGTCAGCATCTTGTATTCACGCTTCATGAATACCATCGCACCAAGGTGAATCTGATTGCCGATTTCGACAACTTTACCTTCGCCTTCGGGATGTTTCTTGACCTGCGCATAGACATATGCGGCCGCTACCAGTCCGAAGGCACCGAAAATCGGCGGCAATAGGTTACTTAACTCCATAATTCTTTCCCCAAATATTGTGATGTTTTTTAGGTATTCTTGCCCGATATTTAATGGGGCCACAAAAAAACGCGTGAATGATATCGGTTTTTTGCCTTATATTGAAATTACTTTACATATTTCCGACGCTTTTTTTGCTATTTTTCTGCTATTGTCGTCACATCCGCCAATGATCCGCATTTCCAAAGGTTAATTCCGTTTCAATGCCGAAGCGAGAGCAGTTACAAGACGATTATCTCGAGAGCCGTTTGATTCGGCGCCGCCTGGTGTTATCGGCCATTTTTATCGTGATTTTGTTAAGCCTCGTACTCGGCAGGTTATACGTGTTGCAGATCGTCGAACATGAGCATTTTTCGACGCTTTCAGATAGTAATCGCGTTCGCATCAAGGCATTGCCTCCAACACGCGGGTTGATATTCGATCGCCACGGCGTCGTTATGGCCGACAACTTGCCTGCCTATCGACTGGAAATCGTGCGCGAACAGGTCGAAGACCTGGACAGCACGTTGCAGCAGCTGCGGCAGTATGTCGAATACAGCGACCAGGACCTGAAACGATTCAAGCAGTCTTTAAAGCGCCGGCGACCATTCGAAAGCATTCCGTTGCGCCTGAACCTGAAAGATGAAGAGGTTGCCAGGTTGGCGGTTAACCTGCACCGATTCGAGGGTGTCGAAATTAACGCTCGCCTGACCCGCAATTACCCGCAAGGTTCACACGCGGTGCATGCGCTCGGTTACGTCGGCCGGATCGACGAAAGAGATCTTGGTGAAGTCGACGGAGTTGAATATGCCGGTACCACCCATATCGGCAAGCTTGGCCTGGAAAAATTCTATGAGCATGAACTGCATGGTACGGTCGGGGTGCAGCATGTCGAGGTCAACGCCAATGGTCGCACCCTGCGCGTGTTAAATGAATCTCCCCCGGTGCAGGGTAACAACCTTCATCTGACGATCGATTCCAGTTTGCAGAAGGTGGCCGAGGAGGCTTTTGGTAATAGTTCCGGGGCAGTCGTCGCTATCGATCCCAATAATGGTGAGATCCTGGCATTGGTATCTATGCCGATTTTTAATCCCAATTTATTCGTCAATGGAATCAGCTTCATCAAGTACAATGAATTGCGTGATTCGCACCAGCGGCCCCTGTTTAATCGCGCTCTTTCGGGACAATATCCTCCAGGGTCTACGACCAAACCTTTTTACGGATTAGCAGGGCTTGAATCGGCATTCGCGAAAAAGGAAGAGGAAATCCATTGCGTCGGATATTATAAGCTTCCCAACGAAGAGCGCAGGTATCGTGACTGGAAAAAGCAGGGGCACGGGCCTGTGAATCTGACCGATGCGATAACCCAGTCCTGCGATGTCTATTTTTACGATCTCGCCTTTCGGCTTGGAATAGATCTCATGTCTTCATTCCTGGGTGAGTTCGGGTATGGAATTGAAACAGGCGTAGACAGTACTGGTGAACGTAAAGGTATATTACCATCGAGGGAATGGAAAAGAGGCCATGACGGTATGCCCTGGTTTCCAGGTGAAACCCTGATTACCGGCATCGGCCAGGGGTATCTCCTGGTCACTCCATTGCAGCTTGCAAACTCGATTGCAGCTTTTTCGGTCAGGGGAACCCGCTATCAACCGCACCTGGTCAAATCGGTTGAAAAAGTTCCTGAATACAATCGCATTGAAATTGCGAGCCGCGTAGCGGGACGCTACGAACTGAAAAGAGAGCATAACTGGGAGCATGTTCATAAAGCCATGATCAACGTCGTGCATGGATTGCGCGGAACTGCGCGTGGTATCAATCAGGGACTTCAGTACAAAGTGGCTGGTAAAACCGGTACCGCGCAGGTGTTTGAGGTGGCTCAGGATGAAGAGTACGATGAAGAAACTGTACTTGAGAAACTGCGTGATCATGCATTGTTCGTCAGTTATGCACCCGCAGATGATCCGCAGATTGCTGTTGCTGTGATTGTCGAGAATGGAGGCAGTGGAAGTGCGGTGGCTGCTCCGATAGCGCGTCGTATCATGGACGCGTACCTGCTGGAGTAGTTATGAATCAGGCACTGGATTCCGATACGACTTCGATAACGCGGCGTGTACTGGACGCGCTGCGACTTGATCCGGTGCTACTGTCGCTGGTGATTGTACTGGCCCTGTTCGGTAGCATGGTGTTGTATAGCGCGAGTGGCTCAGACCAGGCGGTGGTGATTCGGCAATTGACCCGCATCATTTTCGCCCTGTTGCTGTTGGTAGCGGCTGCTAATATACCGCTGCGAATGATTCGCAAGATTTCGATATGGTTATACCTCGCCGGGGTAGCGATGCTAATTGCAGTCATGTTCTATGGCGAAGTTGGCAAAGGTGCGCAACGTTGGCTGAACCTGGGGTTTATCCGGTTTCAGCCTTCGGAAATTCTCAAGCTCGCGGTACCCATGATTGTCGCAACCTATATTGCTAATCGGGTATTGCCCGTGGGTTTGAAGGAACTCGTGGTTTCGTCGGTATTGGTAGCGGTCCCGGTGCTGCTGATCGCAAGACAGCCCGATCTCGGCACCGCTATCCTGGTTGGCAGTGCCGGGTTTTTTGTCTTGTTTCTTGCCGGTGTGCGTTGGCGTGTAATGATCAGCCTGGGTGTGTTGTTGTCATTGATGGCACCCCTGTTGTGGAAGTTTGCATTGCACGACTACCAGCGTAAACGTATAGCAACCCTGCTGGATCCGGAAAGCGATCCGCTTGGGTCCGGTTACCATATAATACAATCCAAGATCGCGATCGGCTCGGGTGGTGTTTATGGTAAGGGTTGGTTGAACGGTACGCAGTCTCAACTGGATTTTATTCCAGAGCGCTCAACCGACTTTATTTTCTCGGTATTTGGTGAAGAATTCGGATTCTTTGGCAGTATTGTCTTGATATTGATCTATGTGGCAATTATCTTTCGTGGTCTTTACATTGCCGCGAATTCCACGGAAAATTTTGGGCGTCTACTGGCTGGCGCGTTTAGCCTGACATTTTTTGTTTACCTGTTCGTAAATACCGGAATGGTAGCTGGCATGCTGCCAGTGGTTGGTGTGCCGTTACCTTTGATAAGCTATGGGGGCACTTCTATGGTGACCTTGATGATAGGCTTTGGTTTAATTATGTCGATACGATCGGCAAAGCGATTTATGGTGTGATGAAAAGATTACTATTTATGCTGGGTTTTTTTACAGCCCCACTGGTATCCGCGTTGGAAATACCCGGTGGTGATTATCAGGGCCGTGACGATGTAGTAGCCTTTGTGCAGCGCATGGCCTCAGATACCAATTATAGCGAACAGGAGCTTGTGAGTTTGTTTGCACAGGTGAAAAAACAGAAGCACCTGTTTGAGAAGTTGGATCGACCTGCTGAAAAGGAACTCGAGTGGCACCAGTACCGTGGTATTTTCATCAAGGACAAGCGTATAGCTCTTGGAGTTGAGTTCTGGCGAGAGCATCAAGAGCTTCTTGCCGTTGTCAGCGAAAAAACGGGTGTGCCCCCGGAAATCATCGTCGCAATAATCGGGGTTGAATCTTTTTATGGAACCTACAAGGGTAAAGATCCCGTGTTTGATAGCCTGGTGACACTGGCCTTTGACTACCCCCGACGGGCCAAATTTTTTATGCGTGAACTGGAAGAATTCCTGCTGCTGTCCAAGGAGCAGGGCTTTGAGGCACGCTCTTTGCGAGGGTCCTATGCCGGCGCGATGGGTATGCCGCAGTTCATTTCGTCGAGTTATCGTAGCTATGCGATCGATTTTGACGAGGACGGGCAGACCAATTTATTCGATAGCATTCCCGATATCGCCGGCAGTGTCGCAAACTACTTCGTAAGGCACGGATGGCAGCGCGATGGACGTGTCGCGCGACCGTTAGTTGCCGGTGAAAACAATTCGGCCGATAGTCTCGAACCCGGTGTTAAAACTGACTACAAGTGGGCGCAATTGAAACGGAATGGCCTGACTTCGCAGTTTGATATTGGCGAGGAGACGCCGGTAGCCCTGGTCAGGCTGCAACAGAAAGATCGCCCGGAATACTGGGCCGGTTTTCAAAATTTCTATGTTATTACGCGCTACAACCATAGCGAACTTTACGCGATGGCCGTATACCAGCTCGCCAAACTGATCAGTCGAGAGTTCAAGAAAACGTCATGAGACAACATTGCGTTTTCTCATTGCTGGTCGTGCTGATGCTAAGTGCCTGCACCTTTGGTGTGCCGATCGGAAATCAGGCGCAACAACGGGATTTGGTGGCTAAGAAAACAATCCCGTCGGAACGGGGAAATCCGTCATCTTATGTCGTGTTTGGCAAGCGCTACCACGTGCTCGACAGTTACGAGGGGTTCAGGCAACGTGGTGTCGCCTCCTGGTATGGGACCAAGTTTCATGGCCGGCCGACTTCCAGTGGTGAGATCTACAATATGCATGCCATGACGGCGGCGCATAAGACCTTGCCAATTCCGGTATATGTACATGTTAAAAATCTGGATAACGGTCGCTCGACAGTAGTCCGGGTTAATGACAGGGGTCCATTTATTGAAGGTCGTATTATCGACCTGTCCTATGCGGCAGCGAGAAAACTGGGTGTCAATGGTCCTGGTACCGCTAATGTCGAGATCAGTGCCCTGAGGGAAGGGGAAAGCAAACCGGTCCGCGTGGCGCGCAGTATTCCCTTGGCTGATGAAGCCGACTTTAATTTACCGTTGTTTATTCAAATGGGATCTTTCTCCGATCCGGTGAATGCCAATAACCTGGTTCAGAATCTATTCGAGGCGAACGAGTCCTCGGCCAGGGTATCCCGCCTGCAAACTGATCAGGGTCTCTATTACCGGGTGCGGGTTGGGCCCCTGTTCGATATCGACGAGGCAAATGCGATTGTCAGGCGTCTCAAGACCAAGGGTTTTCAGACCGCACGTATCGTGGTAGCGGACGCCACCGAATAAACCTTGTTAGCAAAGTCGGCGATCGCTACAATCGCGTCTCGTTACGGGTCCCCTTTGCAAAGTCTGTCTAATATGAAAATCGTCTCGCTAGTTTTTACTCTCCTTGTACTGCTGTGGTCTGCATCTGGCTGGGCTGCTGCCAAACCGATTCCGGATCCGCCGGCCCTTAATGCGACGAGCTATATCCTGGTCGACTTTGAATCGGGCAGGGTACTCGCAGAGAGTAATCCCGATGAGCATGTTGAGCCAGCCAGTATTACCAAGTTGATGACTGCTTACCTGGTTGACAAGGCGATTGCCGATGGGGACATTACCCTGGACGACATGGTGACCATCAGCGAGAAGGCCTGGCGCATGAAAGGATCGAAGATGTTTGTCGAAGTAGGCAAGCAGATATCGGTTGAGGAGTTACTAAAAGGCTTGATCATACAGTCAGGGAATGATGCAAGCGTGGCGCTGGCCGAGCATGTCGCCGGTTCCGAGTCGGCCTTTGCAGGTTACATGAACCACCAGGCGCAGTTACTGGGGATGACTAACACCAATTTCGTTAACGCGACCGGTTGGCCGGATAAGGATCACTACAGTAGCGCGCGCGATATCGCGACGCTTTCACGGGCTGTAATCCGTGAGTTTCCCGAATCTTATCGTTATTACAAAGAACGTGAGTATACATTTAACAAGATCCGGCAATTTAATCGCAATCGCCTGTTGTGGCGCGATGAGTCGGTTGACGGGATCAAGACTGGCCATACCTCGGCAGCCGGATTTTGCCTGGTGGCATCGGCACTGCGCGAGGAAATGCGGCTGATCTCCGTAGTGCTTGGAGCTGAATCCGACAAGACGCGCACTCAAAGTAGCCAATCGCTTTTGAATTATGGGTTTCGTTTCTTTGAAACCCACCAACTGTATCGAGCAGAAGAAATATTGAAGGCAGCAAGAGTCTGGTACGGCGACCAGGAGCAGATCAACATGGGGGTTGGTAAGGATATTCATATCACGATTCCACGGGGACGTTACGGGGATTTAGATGCCACGATGGAAATCGACCGTGAAATTTCGGCACCAATTGCTCGTGGACAGCAGCTTGGACGGGTCAGTATAAAGCTCGATGATGAAATGATTCTATCCGAGGACATTGTGGCGATGCAGGCTGTTGCGGCAGGCAGCTTCTTTGCCAGGGCGATGGACAGAATCAAGTTAATGTTCCGCTAATGAGCGACGACCAGGCATCCGCTGAATCCGCGCTAGCACTGATTGACTATCCGAGCCGATTTCCGCTCAAGGTATTTGGCAAGCAATCCGACGATTTCGAAGCCATAGTGCTGGCGCTGGTGAGGTCTAGATGTCCCCAGGCGGAGCATATAGAGGTTCGCCGACGCAATAGCAAAGGCGGCAAGTACCAGGCATTAACGCTCACCTTCACTGTATATAGCCAGCAACAACTGGAAGAGATATACCAGGACTTATATGACTGCGATGCGGTCGTAATGTCGTTATAGGCTGCTACGGCATCTGATGCGGTCGCGGTTGATCGCTGGATATTTCTTAAAATAGTGATTGGCTCTCGTGTACACTCCGATCATTGAATTTAGCCTCCCTGGCGCAGTGCACGTGACAACCTCACCGAATCATATCGAAGTCAAATATCTGGGTATGTCTGATTACCGGAAAACCTGGGACGAGATGAAGGATTTCACCAATCGACGTAATTCGGAAACCCGTGACGAACTCTGGATCACTGAGCATGCCCCGGTATTTACCCAGGGTCTGAATGGACGTGCCGAGCATCTGTTAGATCCCGGTGATATTCCTGTCGTGCAGATTGATCGAGGCGGTCAGGTTACCTACCACGGTCCCGGACAACTGGTGCTTTACTGTCTACTTGATATCACGCGCCTCGGCCTCGGGGTTAAGGGGCTGGTAACACGGATTGAAAAATCTGTAATTAGTTTACTCGAAGGTTACCAGGTAGAGGCGTATGGCCGAAAAGGTGCGCCTGGCGTTTATGTCGGGCAGGCCAAGATTGCCGCGCTTGGTTTGCGCATTCGAAAAGGTTGTTGTTATCATGGCTTGAGTTTGAATATTGATATGGACCTGGAACCATTTACGCGCATTAATCCCTGTGGTTACGAGGGTCTTGCTGTTACCCAGTTGCGTGACCAGGGTATCGCCGACGGGATGGAGCAGGTGGGCCATGATCTGGCCGAAATACTCATTGGAAATATAAGTGAAAAAGAATCAGGTTATTCAGGGCGTTAAGCTCAAGGGAGCCGACAAGGTAGCCCGCATCCCGATCAAGGTTGTGCCGTCCAGGACGATACAACGTAAACCACCGTGGATTCGTGCCAAGGCCCCCAGCGGGGACCGCGTAAAACAACTTAAGGCGCGCCTGCGCGAAAACAGCCTGTTTACGGTTTGTGAAGAGGCGTCCTGTCCCAACCTCGGAGAATGTTTTTCCAAGGGCACCGCGACCTTCATGATCATGGGTGATATCTGTACCCGGCGTTGCCCTTTTTGCGATGTGGGTCATGGCCGGCCCAATCCACTGGATACGCACGAACCTGCAAACCTGGCGAGGACGATATACGACATGGAGCTGCGCTATGTCGTCATCACTTCGGTCGACCGGGATGATTTGCGCGACGGCGGTGCGGGTCATTTTGTTGATTGTATTCATGAAACACGCAAGTTGAATCCCGAAATCAAAATTGAAATCCTGACCCCGGACTTCCGCGGTCGCATGGATGTCGCGCTTGAAATCATGACCCAGGCGCCACCGGACGTTTTCAATCACAATCTCGAGTCGGTACCCTCGCTATACCGGAAAATACGCCCGGGATCAGATTATGAATGGTCGCTGGACTTGCTGGAAAAGTTCAAGCAAATGCATCCGCAGGTGCCGACCAAGTCTGGTTTAATGCTGGGGCTCGGCGAAGAAATCGACGAGGTTAAGCAGGTGTTGCGTGATTTGCGCGAGCACCAGGTCAATATGCTGACCCTGGGTCAGTACCTGCAACCCAGCCTGGATCATCTCGCCGTCGAACGTTTCGTCACTCCGGATGAATTTGATGAGCTTGGTGCGTACGCTGAATCTATCGGTTTCGACCAGGTCGCCAGCGGCCCGATGGTACGCTCCTCCTACCACGCCGACCTGCAAGCCGAATCCGTCCTCAACGCCTGATTAATCCATATACCCGGCGCGGCCATCGGATTATCTTTGCGGGATCGCCGTACCGATGCGTCGGACCGATACATCCATGTAGGCTCGCGCGCAACATCCCTGTTGCGCAGCGTCCCGCAAAGATAATCCGATAGCCACGCCTTGTTAGAATCGAAGAGGAGAAAGTGTCCCTTCTCCGTTTTTTAAAATTCAATACTCTTCCGGTACCGGGCTTTTATTTTGAAAGTAAACATGTCGAGTCGCCCGAAAAACTTGAAGCTACCTCGGGAGGATTCCCGCAAAAGTGTAGCGAGGCAGGACGCCGAGCTCCAAGCGATTCCATGGATGGACCAACCGGCGTTTACGCCGGTTGGAAGCGGCTTTTGCGGGAATCCTCCCGAGGTAGCGATCGGAGGGGTTACTGGTCGTAGATGGTGACGATGGGCTGGCGTTTGTGGGCGGTGGTCAGGAAGATGTGGATGATGCGCTGCTCGGCCTCGGGATCGATTTTTTTGCCTTCGAGAAAGTCGTCGATCTGGTCGTAGCTTAGTCCGAGTGATTCCTCGTCGGGTTTGGACGGTGCCAGGGACTCGAGATCTGCAGTCGGAGTCTTGGTGATAATTTTTTCCGGCGCACCGAGTTGGCTGGCCAGTTGTCGCACCTGGCGTTTGTTGAGCCCGAATAACGGGGCAATGTCACAGGCACCATCGCCATACTTGGTATAGAAACCGGTTACGTTCTCGGCGGAGTGATCGGTACCAAGCACCAGGCCGTCGAGTAAACCGGCGATTTCATATTGCGCGATCATGCGCATGCGCGCCTTGACGTTGCCCTTGACGAAATCCTGCTTATCGGCTGTCTGGTCAGCCAGTCCCTGCTCGGCGAGTGCGGCCAGCGTTGTCTCGTGGATTGCATCAGTGCCGGATTGTACGTTGACCGTAACATTATGGCTGGGCAGGATAAAATCGAGTGCCTGTTGCGCGTCAGTCTCGTCTGCCTGGGAGGCATAAGGCAGGCGTACCGCGATGAAACGATATCCGTTTGAATCCTGATTGAGTTCATCGACTGCAATTTGCGCCAGTCGGCCGCAGGTACAGGAATCGACTCCTCCACTGATTCCAAGTACAAGCGCTTTTTGGCCGCTCAGTTCCAGTTGATACTTGATAAAGTCGACCCGGCGTCTGATTTCGTATTTGACATCGATTTCGGGCATCACCTGCATTTCGGCGACTATGTCAGCTTGATTCATGGCTATTGGCTAATAGGGTACCGGGTTGAGACGATATACTGACTGTATATCTTCGAGCACTTCCTCACTCAATTCAAGCTCGGCGGCGCCAATGTTGACCTCGAGCTGGTCAAGGCTGGTGGCGCCAATAATACTCGATGTTACGAAGGGCCTCTGGTTACAGAACGCAATTGCCATCTGGGCGGGATTGATACCATGTTTACGCGCGATCGATACATATGCGTCTACCACTGGCCAGGTCCCGTCGTTGACGCGGCCATAAAGATCAGGAGTAATTGTCAGGCGCGAGCCGTCGGGGCTGGTACCATTTTCATATTTTCCGGTCAGCATGCCGCAGGCCAGGGGTGAATAAGGTAAAAGCCCGACTTTTTCGTGGTGTGAAAACTCCGCCAGGTCAAGATCATGTGTGCGATACATCAGGCTATATTCATTTTGCAACGAGACGACTCGGGGGAAGCCATTGGCATCCGCAATTTGTAAAAACTGACAGCTGCCCCAACAGGTTTCATTGGAAAGGCCGATTGTGCGTATCTTGCCCGCCGCCACCAATTCGCCCAGGTATTCAAGGGTCGTAAAAATATGATCGAGGGTTTCCTGTTTATCCTGGTCGGTAGGATCGTAGCTCCAATTGCGTCGAAAATGATAATGCCCGCGATTTGGCCAGTGCAGTTGATACAGGTCGATATAGTCGGTTTGTAATCGTTTAAGGCTGCCTTCGATACTCACACGTATCTTCTCGGGGCTTATAGCAATGCCATCCTGTACATCTGTGCTATCTTTTCCGGCAACTTTACTGGCCAGGATTACCTGGTCACGCTTACTCAATGTCTTTAACCAGGTACCGATTATTTCTTCGGTTCTCCCGGTAGTTTTCGCGGTCATCGGTATGGCCGGATACAGTTCAGCGGTATCGATGAAATTGACTCCGTGATCGAGCGCATAGTCAATCTGGGCATGTCCTTCGGCTTCGCTATTCTGGGTGCCCCAGGTCATGGAACCCAGGCAGATCTCACTTACCTGGATATCGCTATGGCCGAGTTGCCGATACTGCATCAGGAATCCTGGTTATAGTTCAAATCAATAATGCGCTGCGTATCGCGCGCGAGCTCGTCCAATCCCAGGGCCTGGTAGGCCTGAAGTTGCAATTCGAGCGTGGATCTGATCACGCTTGATCCCTGGTAATTGCGCAAGATTAACCTGGTGCGATTTGCAACAGCGACCCATGCGTCTCGTGACGCATAATAGTTGGCGATATTGAAATCGGCGCGGGCTAACTCATTGCGCAGGTGGATCATGCGCCTGGTTGCATCGGGGGTATATTTGCTATCCGGGAAGCGTTGCACTAACAGTTTGAAATCACGGTATGCGTTTAGCAATAGATTCCTGTCGAATTGCGACAAATCGCGCTCCACCAGCACGTCCAGGATAGTGCCACCGCGTTCGAAATTGACCAGGCCTTTCAGGTAATAGGCGTAGTCTACCGAATCGTCTCGCGGATGGAGTTTAATAAATCGGTCAAGTGCTGTGATCGCTGATTCCGGCTCGTTGAATTTATAGTAGGCGTAAGCGACGTCGATTTGCGCCTGGGTGGCGTATTTACCAAAGGGAAACCTGGATTCCAGTGTCTCGTAGTACTCGATTGCAGTCAGGTAGTTTTCATTGGCGAGTTCAGCACGAGCTTCGAGGTAGAACTTTTCCACGCTCCAGTCCACGGTGGGGTCGATATCCTTACTGGCGGCGCCACAGGCAGCCAGGCTGATTGCGATTGTAATGTAAATAATGAAACGCATTGTCGTAACTACTTTGTTAATATCAGGCGACCTGTTGGACGAAAAACGAATAGTATAACGAGCGCATGAAATTAATTCAGCAAAGTTTCCAGATTGAGAATCAGCAGGCTGGGAACCGACTTGATCATGCTTTGCACCTGCTGCTTCCCGACTACTCGCGTTCCAGGATTCAACAATGGATTCAGCAGGGACTGGTCACCGTTAACGATGAACTCTGTAAGCCCAGGCAAAAGGTTTACAGCGGTGACCTGGTCGACCTGGATGTTTCCGAGCAGGTAATAACTTCAGACCAGCCGCAAGCTATCAAGTTCGATATCCTCTATCAGGATGAAGATATTATCGTGGTGAACAAGCCGTCCAACCTGGTAGTTCATCCCGCTGCCGGGCATCTCGATGGAACCCTGGTTAATGGGTTACTCGCGCACGATTCGCGGCTGGAACAATTGCCTCGTGCGGGTATTGTGCATCGTCTGGATAAGGATACTACCGGGGTGATGGTAGTCGCCCGTAATCTGACCGCGCATAGCTGGCTTATCGATCAACTGCAGCAGCGCCTGGTGAGACGTGAATATGTGGCGCTAACCCAGGGCGTCATTACCGCGGGTCGCAGCATCGAGACTGGCATCGGCAGACATCCTCAGAATCGTAAAAAGATGTCAGTACAGGCAGGCGGTAAATTAGCGATAACGCATTTCCAGGTAGCGCGAAAATTCAATCACTATAGCTTGATAAAAATACAGCTCGAAACAGGACGTACTCATCAAATTCGGGTGCACTTGGCGCATCTAAACTACCCGTTACTCGGAGATGGCGTTTATGGCGGGCGGGCGCGTATTCCGGCTGGAATTGACAACGCATTGCGGCCTTTAGTTCAGGACTTTAAACGACAGGCGCTGCATGCGGAACGACTGAGTTTTGAGCATCCGCGCAGTCACGAGATGGTCAGCTTTGAAGCGCCGTTAGCGGAAGATTTCGAAAGCTTGCTCGAGGCACTGATACGCTATGATTGATACCATTAAGCCGGGCTGGGTCGCGCCACCGGGTGTTTGTGCCTGTACGACGACTCGCGTAGGAGGTGTTAGTGAGGCTCCGTTCGACAGCTTGGACCTGGCACTGCATGTGGGTGACGATCCTGTTCATGTTGCACGAAATCGCGAGCTGTTGCGGCAGTTGCTGAACCTGCCAGCAGAACCTTGCTGGATTAACCAGACCCATGGCACCCATGCGGTCACGCTGGAGCTCGACAATAACCGTGATGCTGATGCCGCGATCACGCGCCTACCCGGGGTCGTCGCGGTGGTGATGACAGCGGATTGCCTGCCGATCCTGGTTTGTAATCGTGATGGCAGCGAGGTCGCTGCAGTGCATGCCGGCTGGCGTGGTCTGCAGGCGGGAGTCATTCAGGGTACGCTTGCCAGCATGGAGTCTTGCAGTGAACAACTGCAGGCCTGGATCGGACCAGGCATTTCGCAGCACAATTTTGAAGTCGGTGGAGAAGTGCGTAGTGCCTTTATTGATTCGGTGCAGGATGCAGAATCCTTCTTTAAGGAGAATCGCAAGGGCCACTGGCTGTGTGATCTCGCAGGTCTCGCTGAACGGGTGTTGAAAAGGCAGGGTGTAGTCGATGTTTACCGTGATCCCGGTTGTAGTTACCGCGATGCCGACCGTTTTTTTTCTTATCGCCGAAATGCGACCACGGGTCGCATGGCATCATTGATCTGGATCAAATAATCCATGCGGCTTCGGGGTTGAAAAAACGGGTGTTGGTCTTATTTAACCCCAAAGATTTTAATGTTTAGAGGACTGATTCAATGCGTATGGATCGCTTGACCAGCAAATTCCAGGAAGCGCTGTCTGACGCGCAGTCAATTGCCGTTGGCCGCGATCACCAGTTTATAGAGCCGGTACACTTGATGATCGCTTTACTCGATCAGCAGGGTGGGTCGGTACGGCCGTTGTTTTCGCATGCGGGAGTCAATATAAACCTGCTTCGATCCCAATTGGGTGAATTGCTGGATAAGCTGCCAAGCGTCGAAGGCACTGGCGGTGAGCTGCATATTTCAAACGCACTCGGGAAATTACTCAATGTCACCGATAAGCTCGCACAGGAGCGAAAAGACCAGTTTATTTCCAGCGAATTGTTTGTGCTGGCAGCGATGGAAGAAAAAGGACCGCTAAGTGATTTATTAAAATCTGCCGGTGCCAACAAGCAGACTCTCGCCACGGCAGTTGATGCAATTCGAGGCGGGCAGTCAGTGAACGATGCCAATGCTGAAGACCAGCGCATGGCGCTGGAAAAATACACCATCGATTTAACCGAGCGTGCCGAGCAGGGCAAACTCGACCCGGTCATCGGTCGTGACGAGGAAATTCGACGCGCGATCCAGGTGTTGCAGCGTCGCACCAAGAATAACCCGGTTTTAATCGGAGAACCCGGGGTCGGTAAAACGGCGATTGTCGAGGGACTTGCCCAGCGAATTATCAATGGTGAGGTTCCCGAGGGACTGAAACACAAACGCCTGTTGTCACTCGATATGGGTTCCCTGATAGCGGGCGCCAAGTTTCGGGGTGAATTTGAAGAACGCCTCAAGGCCGTGCTGCATGACCTTGGCAAGCAGGAGGGACAAATAATCCTGTTTATCGACGAATTGCACACCATGGTTGGTGCGGGAAAGGCCGAAGGTGCAATGGACGCCGGCAACATGCTCAAGCCCGCCTTATCGCGTGGCGAACTGCACTGCATTGGCGCGACCACACTGGACGAATACCGGCAATACCTCGAGAAAGATGCTGCGCTTGAACGACGCTTTCAAAAGGTATTGGTGCAGGAGCCGAGTGTCGAGGATACGATCGCTATATTGCGAGGTTTGAAAGAACGCTACGAAGTTCATCATGGCGTCGATATAACTGATCCGGCGATCGTTGCAGCGGCGACCCTGTCTTACCGCTATATTGCTGATCGGCAGTTACCAGACAAGGCTATCGATTTGATTGACGAGGCGGCCAGCCGAATCCGTATGGAAATTGACTCCAAGCCGGAAGATATGGACCGTCTCGAAAGACGACTAATCCAGCTCAAGATCGAGCAGGAAGCGCTTAAAAAAGAAAGCGATTCTGCGAGCGTGAAACGACGCACGACCCTGGAAGACGAAATCGGAAAACTCGAGCGCGAATATTCTGATCTGGATGAAGTCTGGAAGGCCGAAAAGGCCGCACTGCAGGGTACCACTCATATCAAGGAGGCTCTCGAGCGAGCACGGCTTGATCTCGAAACCGCACAGCGTGCGGGAGACCTCGCGCGCATGTCCGAGCTGCAGTACGGACGTATCCCGGAACTCGAAAAACAGCTCAACCTTGCGGTCAGCGCTGAAACGCAGGACATGAAGTTGCTGATCAACAAGGTTGGTGAAGAGGAAATCGCGTCGATTGTATCGAGGTGGACCGGTATTCCGGTATCCAAGATGCTTGGATCGGAACGGGAAAAACTGCTCAATATGGAAACCATGCTGGCACAGCGAGTAATCGGTCAGGGTGAAGCGGTGAAGGCCGTAGCGGACGCGATTCGACGCTCACGCGCGGGTCTTTCAGACCCGGCGCGTCCCAACGGCTCATTCCTGTTTCTGGGGCCAACCGGGGTTGGTAAGACCGAGTTAACCAAGGCCCTGACGAACTTCCTGTTCGATACCGAAGATGCAATGATTCGTATCGATATGTCGGAATTCATGGAAAAGCACAGTGTCGCACGCCTGGTGGGTGCTCCGCCGGGGTATGTCGGCTATGAGGAAGGTGGATATCTGACCGAGGCAGTGCGCCGCCGTCCCTACTCGGTGATCCTGCTGGATGAGATCGAGAAAGCACATCCGGATGTGTTCAATATTCTTTTACAGGTGCTTGATGATGGCAGGCTTACCGATGGTCAGGGGCGCACAGTTGACTTTCGTAACTGCGTCATCGTTATGACCTCGAATCTTGGTTCGACCGAGATTCAGGCCCTGGCCGGTGAACAAAACTATGATCAAATCAAGCAGGCGGTGATGGAGCAGGTTTCAAATCATTTCAGGCCTGAATTCATCAATCGTATCGATGAGTCTGTCGTTTTCCATTCCCTGACCCAGCAGCAAATACGCGCCATTGCCGAGATTCAGTTGCAGGCATTAACAGCACGCCTGAAAGAGAAGGATATCGGCATCTCCTTCAGCGATGCCGCGATGGACCTGCTCGGTGAACTCGGTTTCGACCCGGTATACGGTGCCCGTCCGTTGAAGCGGGAGATTCAGCAGGCGATTGAAAACCCGGTTGCGATGTCGATATTAGCGGGAGAATTTGAAGCGGGTGATCAGATTTCTGTCGATATTGACGATGAGCAGCATTTCAGTTTCACAAAACGACGCTTAAACTGAAAATTGGTACCAGCAAAATAAGCTTAAGCTGACCTTTTTAGGGTGATTTGCGTCTATAATCCTGTCGTAGAGGTAGCAGTTGCGCAGATTGAAGGCTAAATTATAAAAACATGGCGGTGTTAGGCTCAATTCTTTTCAAAAGAACCCTGAAACAATTCCTGGATTGTGACGATCTGGAGAGTGCTAAGGGTGCTGCGCTCGTCGAAAAGCTGCGTCAGTCTTCCAGGGATTCGCTGGAACACTTGATCCACATAATCCCGGAGACTTCCGGGGTTCATCAGGCAATGCTGACCGAGATTTGCCTGGAGAACGCTGAAGGTACTAACGAAGAGCTGTTTCTTAATAGTCTCGAAAACGATGCCACCAAGATTCGCTCGACCGCGGCATCGATACTTTCAAAGTCGGCACAGATCAACCCCAGCAAACTGTTTAAAAAACTGCATGAATCCGATGTTTCCCAAACCGAGGTTATCGATATTCTTGCTTTCCAGCGCGAGCGTCTCAAGCCTGAGCAGATAATAACCAATGCACTCAAGCTGGATAAGGGACACGCTGAGCAATTGCTCAAACTGGCGCCAGATTCGATTGTTCCGCTTGACCTCGAGGTGCTGCACATTGATCCGGAATCGATAGGTAGTCCATCGGTTAAAATATTGCTACTGCGTTATTTTGGCCAGGTTGATCAGGCACCAGTTGCACATCATATCGCCAAGTTTCTAGCCGATGAAAACAAGACAGTCGTGATCGAAGCGCTGAAGGCTTTCAAAAGCCTCCCGGTTAAATTTGATGCCTCGGTTTTGCTGCCTTATATCGAATCCATGTCCGAAGTTGAACACGAAATGGCGATCGAAGTGTTAAAGGCACAGGCGGATGCTGAACTGGTACCCAGACTGGCCCCCTGGACTTGTGGTAAATCGGAAAAAATTCGCCAGATTTTTATCAGACTCTTCGTCAAATATGTCACTGCAGAGGGTTTGGAAAAGTTCCTCAAATTGCTTGAGAATCAGGAATGGTGGGGCAAGGAACAGTCCCTTAAGTGTTTGCAAAGATTTGGTAATGACAAGCTTTACATTGCGGCAGGTAGTTTGATTGAACACGAAAACGAATTTGTCCGGGAACAGGCGCAGCGGTTTGCCGCACAAAATATCGACCCGGCGGACCTGGAGCAGCTCTGGGAAAATGCCTTGCACGAAGATTGGCAGGTACGCGATGGCGCGATCGCATCTATTGGCAGATCGAATAAGCGCGAATCGATAGATCTGCTGAAAAAGGTAATTGTTAAATGGCCTGAGTCGGCACCTGCGGTGCTAAAAGCGGTGGCGGATCTCGGCTTTAGCAAAGGACTTGAAATTTCATTTAACTGCCTGCGTATGCCCGAGGCGCTGATACAAAGGGAAGCACTCGAAGCGATCGGTAAGCTCACGGGCAAGCGACATGCCAAGACCGTGCGCGACAAGTTAATGCAAAAAGTCCCGACACTGCAGGCCACGGTACGCGATACTGCGGGCGAAGTCGTCAATCGATTAACCGAAGAATTCGGCTTGCCGCAACTCAATGTTGACCAGGCAACTTATTTCGATACCCGCCTGATCAAGTTTGAAGATACCCAGTCGGTCGAGCAGGGCACGAATCAAGCTCCGGTTGCACCAGCAGCGCCGCCACCGCCGCAACAAAACATAGAAGACTTCAAGAAGGGAGACCTGTGGATGGATCGATTTCGTATCGATAAGGAAATCGGACGTGGCGCGATGGGGCGGGTCATGCTGGCCACGGATGAAATGGTCGGCGAGCCCCTGATATTGAAATTCATGCATCCCGAACTAACCGCCGAGGAATCATCTCGAGAACGGTTTCTGCGGGAAGTAAAGTACTCGCGCAAAGTGAGTCACCCGAACGTTATTCGAATCCATGATATGTTGTTCAATGACAACCTCAGCGCGATATCGATGGAGTACTTCGAGAGCAAGGGGATCGACGAGTACCTCAAGGAAACCAAGTTTTTTGGACCCGAGGAAGGGCTTAATATCCTGCTGCAGGTCGCTAACGGTATGGCAGCGGCGCATAACCAGGAAGTTATCCACCGCGACTTAAAGCCAAGCAATATCCTGATGGATGATTCAGGACTGGTTAAAATCGTCGATTTCGGTATCGCCTCGGCCTCCTCGAATGCCGACTCAACCCTGACCAAGACCGGCTCGATCATTGGAACGCCAGCCTACCTGTCGCCGGAACGTGCCAAGGGCCAGGATGCAGATCATCGCAGCGATATTTATGCGCTTGGCATCATCGCTTACGGGATGTTTACCGGGCAGCTCCCTTATACCGGGGAACCCATGTCACTGCTGTTCCAGCACCTGGAAGGTAAGGCAATCCCGGTTCATGAGCTCAAGGATGACGTCGATCCAGCTATCGGCAAGCTGGTTCAAAAATTGATGGCGGTAGAACTGGAAGATCGGCTGCAAACCATGGAAGATGTCGCCGAAGCGATCAAGGAAGTGCAGCAGCAGTTAAAATAAGTCACAGGTTTATAGCGTATGTCAATCCAGGCCAATATCGAGCATAAGCTCGCTAGCGAATATGATGCCGATTTTCTGCAGGTCGAAAATGAAAGCCATCTGCATAATGTCGCACCGGGTTCGGAATCCCATTTCAAGGTAACCATCGTAAGTAAAGCATTCAAGGATCAGATGCTGATCAAGCGCCATCGCATGGTGAACAGTACCTTGCAACAGGAAATGCAGCAGATTCATGCATTGGCGTTGCATACGCTAACCCCGGAGGAATGGCAGGAACGATCAGGTAAGGTCGCCGATTCTCCGAAATGTCGGGGTGGTGGCAAAAATCAATAACACGGGATCCTAAATCACTCCATGTCCGGTCGGATTGGTGTTGTAAATTACCGATAGCACGCGCATCAAGTCTATCCCAAGTTTTTCAGAAAGACTGGATGCGTAATTTATATTTTTTGACATGTCGCGCACGGGTCCCGGGGTATGAATACCGTAGGCGATGGTATTTTCAAATCCTTTTACCGGTAGACACAAGGTTTGCTCGTCGAAAACCAGGCGAAGATTGCGATAGAAGCGCTTGAAGTCATGCTCACTATTGATTAGCAGGTTGTAGGCAAGGGCGCCGTGCCGGGTAAGCAGGCGGTGAAGGTTATTAATGCTCTCTTTTTCAAGCAGCCAGGCGGGCGATCGTGAAGCGTTAAAAATATCGACCAGAACCAAGTCATAACTTCGATCGCTATCAGAAATAAAGTGAGCTGCATCGTCGTAAACATAGCGAAGTCCGGGCTGTGCAGGTGGCAGGATTTCCTTTCTCAACAGTTGCTCAATGAGTGCGGCATCGATGTCGACGGTAGTAATGTCGGAACGCGGATAATGATGTTTAAGAAAATGCAGTAACGAGCCGGCCGCGGTGCCGAGCATCAATATGCGCTCGGGATCGGGGATGAAAAGTAGCACTGCCATCAGGTACTCGAGATTCTTGAGTTCAAGGTGGTGGGGATTTGCCAAATTAAGCACACTTTGTAGCGCATTATCGCCACTGCGAAATTCCAGGCGTCCCTTGTGGTTACAGACATTGATGCGGTTGTAGGGAGTTTCTATCTTGAAGTTTTCTATTTTGTCTTCCATATTACATTTATTGTGACGGTTTTTTGCATGGAAACGATTTTTGATCAAATTTACCAAACCATTACTGATTACCAAGTTAAAAGCAACCGGGATCCACATGAGCCTGAGCCTGGTAGTTTTTATTTACCTGGCTTACCAGATTTATTACAACTGGTATCCGCAACCCTATTTTTCAAACGACGGCGGATGGCAGGGAATCCGCCTGGTGGCCGGGGTAGACCTGGTTTTGGGGCCACTCCTTACCTTTTTGATATTTGATCTGAGAAAAAGTCGCAAGGAAATTGTGTTTGACCTGATGACGATCGCGACAATCCAGTTTGGCGCGCTTGCTTACGGTATTTATGCGACCTATAGTCAACGACCGGTGGCGATTGTAATAATCGATAATTTCGTCTTATCGGCGATAATGGAGCACTATGGCGGCAGTTTGAGTTCCGAGGGCGTGTTGAAACAGTATAGCGATGAAAAACCACCGATTATTTACGCCCAGCTTGAACAAAGCAGCGCGGCCTATGCCGAAGCAAAGCGGAAAATGATCGAGGAAGGGATTGCTGAGCAGGCTCAGCTCAATCTCTACCGACCGCAATCAGAACTCAAAAATGTCCTGCAAGAGCGGCAGGGACTGTCCAACAGGGAAATTGAATACTACAAAGCCACGGATAAATATAATGATTGGCTGCAACAGAATCAAAAAAACAGGGAAGAGGTTTTGATTGTGCGATTCACCGGCCGCTACGGTGCGGCATGGCTGGTTTTTGATCTGGAAGGTAAATATCTGTCATATTTTTGATTAATTATGGTTTTACCAGTGTCAGACCAGCGTATCGATGAGTTCTGATGTTGGAAATTGCTCCAGACTATTATAAAATCCCGTGCCTTTTCAATGAGCTGGTTTGTTTTACGGGCCGATTCGCAGAATAGTTTACCGGAGGTTTCGATGCCAATTTACGAGTATGTATGCAACGAGTGTGGGCATGATTTTGAAGCGCTGCAAAAACTGAGCGATGCACCGCTGAGTGACTGCCCTGCCTGTAAAAAGAGTGCGTTGAAAAAGAAAATCTCTGCACCTGGTTTCAGGTTGAGCGGTTCCGGTTGGTACGAAACTGATTTCAAATCCGGTAACCAAAAGAACTTGTCGAAAGGCGACAATGTCGATAAGAATACCTCCGACAAGTCGTCGGATAAATCTTCGGCAAAACCTGATGGCAAGGAAAAGGCATCCAAGAAAGAGGCCGCGGCCTGAAAACTCTGTCCTGCGGTCGTGCCGGACGTTTCGTAATTTAAATCTACTCGGATCAATCAATATGCGTACGCATTATTGTGGTGAACTCAATCAACAACATATCGATGAAGTGGTCAGCGTTTGCGGCTGGGTCAATCGTCGCCGTGACCATGGTGGAGTCATTTTTGTTGATCTGCGCGATAAAAAAGGAATTCTGCAGGTCGTATTCGATCCCGATGATGCTGAAATGTTTGCCCAGGCCGAAACCCTGCGTAACGAGTTTGTACTCCGGGTTGAAGGTAAGTTAAGAGTCCGTCCCGAAGGCACCAATAATCCCGAAATGGCGACCGGAGAAGTTGAATTACTGGCCCATAAACTGGAAATTTTAAATGCATCCGAAACCCCTCCGTTCCAACTCGACGAGGAAGAGGTGCATGATGATAATCGTTTAAAGTACCGTTATATCGACCTGCGCAAGCCCGAAATGCAATACCGCATGCAACTGCGGGCAAAGGTGACTCACTTTCTGCGCAGCTGGTTGGAAAGCAACGATTTCCTCGATATTGAAACGCCGATGTTGACCAGGGCAACTCCGGAGGGTGCTCGCGATTACCTGGTGCCGAGTCGCACGCATCCGGGCGCATTTTTTGCGTTACCCCAGTCGCCACAGCTGTTCAAGCAATTGCTGATGATGTCGGGCATGGATCGTTATTACCAGATCGTGCGTTGTTTCCGGGATGAGGATTTGCGCGCCGATCGCCAACCTGAATTTACGCAGCTTGATATCGAGACTTCGTTCATGGATGAAGCGAAAATCATGGAAATGATGGAGTCGATGATGCGGGGCTTGTTCAACGAGTTACTCTCGGCTGAGGTCGATAGCGTTTTTCCGCGGATGTCCTGGGCGGAGGCGATGGAACGCTTCGGGTCGGACAAACCCGATCTGCGTATCAAGCTCGAGCTACAAACCATTTCTGATGTACTCAAGGATGTCGAGTTCAAGGTATTTTCGGGACCCGCAAGTGATCCTGAGGGCAGGGTGGCGGCGCTACGCGTTCCCGGTGGTAACGAGTTGACGCGCAAGGAAATCGATGACTATACCGACTTTGTTGGTCGTTACGGTGCCAGGGGTCTCGCCTATATCAAATGTAACGATATTTCCGAGGGTCGCGAGGGTTTGCAATCACCGATACTGAAATTTCTACCCGACGAGGCAATCCAGACGATCCTCGAGCGTACCGGTGCTGAATCCGGTGATTTGATTTTCTTCGGTGCCGATAAGGCAAGCGTGGTGAACGAGTCGTTGGGCGCATTACGTTTGAAGGTTGGACAGGACCGCGGGCTGGTTGAAGCGGGCTGGCGATTTTTGTGGGTGGTTGATTTTCCAATGTTTGAATACGATGAGGGTGATAAACGCTGGAATGCATTGCATCACCCGTTTACCGCGCCGGCGACTGACAATCCGGATCAACTTGAAGGCGACCCTGGCGGTACCTTGTCGCGAGCCTACGACATGGTCCTGAACGGGACCGAGCTCGGTGGAGGCTCGGTGCGGATACACAACCTGGAGATGCAGCATCGAGTCTTCAGGTTACTTGGAATCGGGGAGCAGGAAGCAGAGGAAAAGTTCGGTTTTCTGCTTACCGCCCTGAAATACGGTTGTCCGCCGCATGGCGGAATCGCCTTTGGCCTCGATCGCCTGGTCATGCTGATGGCTGGCGCCAGCTCGATTCGAGACGTGATGGCTTTTCCCAAGACACAAACCGCTTCCTGCCTGCTAACCCAGGCACCTGCCGCAGTGAGCGAGCGCCAGCTGCGCGAGCTATCGATTCGGTTGCGTAAACCTCAAGGCGAAAATTAGCAAGATTGGCAGCTGAGGCTGCAGATGATAGACTTTTTGATTCGTCTGACAAATAGTATGACTCATGGCTGCTACCGCAATTGATCTACAACCCTACGCGTCTTTGAACGATGAGGATTGCGAAAAACGCATTATCCGCGCCAAGAAGGCGCTCGGAGATCGCGTGGTTATACTCGGCCATCATTATCAGCGTGACGAAATTTTCAAACATGCTGATTTTTCCGGAGATTCCTTAAAGCTGTCGCGTCATGCAGCCGATTCCAAGGCCGAGTATATCGTCTTTTGCGGGGTGCACTTTATGGCCGAAGTGGCCGATATTATCTCGCGTCCCGACCAGGTTTCGATATTGCCGGATCTGTCTGCCGGCTGTGCAATGGCCGATATGGCTGATCTCGATCAGGTAGAGCGAGCCTGGCAGGAACTGAATTCGGTGCTCGATGCCGATGAATGTATTACGCCGGTGACCTATATCAATTCAGCGGCCAATCTAAAATCTTTTTGTGGCGAGCACGGCGGCATAATCTGTACCTCTACCAATGCGCAGAAAATTCTCGACTGGTCGTTCGAGCGTCGCGAAAAAGTATTATTTTTCCCGGATCAGCACCTGGGTAGAAACACCGCCTACCGGATGGGTATACCACTCGAGGAAATGGTGGTCTGGGATTATGACCTGCCGATGGGTGGTCTTAGCGCTGAACAGATCAAACAGGCCAGGATGATCCTGTGGAAGGGATTTTGCTCGGTGCACCAGATGTTTAAGCCTGAGCAAATTGAAAACTTTCGCCGTGAGTTTCCCGATGGCTACGTGATATCGCATCCCGAAGCCAGTTTCGAAGTCTGCCAGATGTCAGATTATGTCGGTTCCACTGAATTCATCATCAAGACGATTACCGATGCAGAACCAGGCACACAATGGCTGGTGGGAACCGAGCTCAACCTGGTCAATCGTTTACACCAGACCTTGGTAAGTGAAAACAAGACGGTGCAATTCATGTCACCCATGGTTTGCATGTGCTCGACCATGTTTCGCATCGATCCCCAGCACCTTGCATGGGTGCTTGAAAACCTGGTTGAAGGCAACATCGTAAATCAAATCTCGGTCCCCGATGACGTGGCAAATAATGCACGCATTGCGCTGCAACGTATGCTCGATATCTAAGCTAGTCGTGGCTCCAGGGAAGTCGATCAAAGGGCCTGTTAATGGCTGATGAAGAAAACGCTTATAGCTTCACCACCAAGGCTACTAAGCAAGTAACGCTTGGAAATCTGGGCGCTGATGGTTTCAAGATGTGGCGCGGTGGCCGTTTGTCCGAGGTAACGCTTGCTTACGAATCCTGGGGTACCCTGTCCGATACGGCGGATAACGCGATATTGATATTTACCGGCCTGTCGCCGAGTGCACATGCGGCTTCATCGGCACAGGATTCGTCACCTGGATGGTGGGAATACATGATAGGGCCCGGCAAGGCCATCGATACCAACCAGTTTTACGTGGTTTGTGCCAATACCCTGGGTGGTTGTTACGGCAGTACCGGACCGGGGTCGATTAATCCCGATACCGATCAGCTGTATGGTGCTGATTTTCCGGATGTGACCGTCGAGGATATTGCAAGTTCCGGGTATTACCTGATGCGTGAGCTCGGTGTTGAGAAATTGCATGCGGCGGTAGGCTCGTCGATGGGGGGTATGTCATCCATCGCTTACGCGATGCAGTATCCGGACGATATCGAATACCTGGTATCGATTTCAGCGGCTACCCAGGCGCTGCCGTTGACGATAGCGCTGCGTTCATTGCAACGCGAAATTATTCGCAGTGATCCCGACTGGAACGAAGGTCGCTACACCAGTGACAGTAAACCATTGGTGGGCATGTCATTGGCACGCAAGCTGGGATTGGTGTCTTACCGCGCTGCGGATGAATGGAATTCCAAGTTTGACCGCAGTCGCCTGCCGGCGGAAAAACTGACCGGCAAACGTTTCGAGCGTGAATTCGAGATCGAGAACTACCTCGAGTACAACGCACAGAAATTCATCAACAGTTTCGATCCCAACAGTTATCTGTACCTGTCGCGCGCGATGGACTGGTTTGATATTGCCGAACATGGCGAGTCAATCAGCGATGGACTATCGAAACTCAAGGTTAACAAGGCGCTGGTGGTAGGAGTGACAACGGATATCCTGTTTCCTTCCAGGCAACAGAAAGAGATTGCGGATATTATGCGGGATACCGGCACCAGTGTCGATTATGTCGAAATCGATTCGGTAAATGGCCACGATGCTTTCCTCATCGATGACGAGCATTTCTCCCCCGTCGTCAAAAAATTCCTCAACGAATCCATCTCGTAAAATGTCATCCCCGCGTAAGCGGGGATCTTGCAAAGACACTACGATTGATGTTGCGGCATTATTGAAAGGTCCCGGATAATTGCTGCGTAATTTCCGGGATGACGCCCACTGGCATTACTTGCGTAGCAATGACGTGAACTAGAAGATTTCTACGCTGGGGGATTTGGGTGGTTTGACTTCCGGTATCAATCCTTTTTCTAACAGATCATTGTAGCTATGCACCGCGTTGCGGGTGGTTGTCTTGCAGTAATAAAGTGCACTGTCAGCCTGGCCGATCAATTCATCCATCGAAAGGCCTTTGTCGAATTCGGTAAAGCCGATGCTGACGGTTACCTGTTCGACATTGGGAAAACTGTGGCTCGCGATTTTTTCTCGAAAGCGCTCGAGTGATTGCTGTGCCTGTTCGATGGTAATATCCATTAGCACCACGGCGAACTCTTCGCCGCCATATCGAAACAGCAGATCGTTTTCGCGGAATGAATCAGACATTTGTTGCGCCAGCAATAATAAAACCTCGTCACCAAACAGGTGCCCCAGGCTGTCATTGACCGATTTAAACCGATCTATATCCAGCATGACGAAGACCGTGGGCGAGTAATTTATCGCGCGACGTTTGTGGTTGTTCGAACGCTCCAGCAATTGCAGTATTTTTTCATTGAATGCACGGCGATTGTAAAGACCGGTTAATGCATCACGATAAGTACCCTGCAGCATTTGCAGTTGGTGGCAATAGAAATGAAACAGGAATTGCAGGTATTCTTCTTCGATCAGTTTCTTTGAATCGCTGGATTTGACGAGCAGCACAAAATGCTTGCTGGATAAGGGCCTATAACTGCAAAACCAGCCTTCGATATTGCTGTCGTAGTACCAGCTTCCGGTGTCCTGGGCGCCGAAATTCTGTGTTAGTGTCGCCAACATTTGTTCGGGAATGTTCTGGTCGAGACCGCCGCTTCTGGTCAGCCGATTCCAGTGTTTGTCGCCATACTCGAAAACTTCGATTTCGATTTCATTGGCATGACCCGGTGCGATCTGTTGGCGAAATGCCTCGTATAACAATTCGGGGTCGTGAATCTTTGCGAGCGCGTAGAAAGAATAATAATTGCATTCAGCCATAATGCCCTTCTGCTCAAATTCCCAGATTTGAAAACAATCCGAGAGGAAGTTTCTGGATCAATGCCGTTCGATTTTAGAGACCGGTTAGATCAAAGTCAAAGCATTGGCCTGGCTAACAGGGTCACAGTGTCTGTCAGCGTTCCAGGTACTGAAGTTTGTCGGGGACACCTTCCCATTCGGCGGCATCATCGGGTGCAGGTTTGCTGGCTGTAATAACCGGCCATTGCTGGGACAGTTCTTCGTTGAGTTCGAGAAACTTTTCCTGTCCCTCGGGTATATCGTCCTCCGAGACGATCGCCTCAATCGGACATTCCGGTTCGCACAGGGTGCAATCAATACATTCTTCAGGATCGATAACCAGAAAATTTGGACCTTCGTGAAAGCAGTCGACCGGGCACACATCGACGCAGTCCATGTACTTGCACTTGATACAGTTTTCGAGAACAATAAATGTCATTGTTTATCCCTGAGCTACTTGTCTTGGAGTGGGCGCGGTCAAAATTGGCGCCCGGTTGATTATCCTAATGTTGTTTCACGATTTGGCAAGGCTTTTCAGGTGGTAAATCAGTTCCAGCGCCTGTTTAGGGCTTAAATCGTCCGCATCGATTGCTTCAAGTTCGGCAATTAATGCATGCGGCGCCGTATCTTCAATCGGTGTTGCCGCGGTAAACAAATCTCCCTGTGCCTGCGTCGACTGTTGCTCGAGTTGGTGTAACTTGTGGCGGGCGAGTTTTATCGCCTGCTCGGGAATGCCTGCCAGTCGTGCGACCTGCAATCCGTAACTCTGGTTTGCCGGGCCGGGTTTCACGCTATGCATGAAAATTACCTCGTCTCCATGTTTTACCGCGTCGAGGTGAACGTTTTCGATATTTTGATATTGTTCCGGCAACTGGGTTAACTCGAAATAATGTGTTGCAAACAAGGTCAACGCATTTGATTTTTGTGCCAGATGATCGGCGCAGGCCCAGGCTAACGCCAGCCCGTCAAAGGTACTGGTGCCGCGGCCGATTTCGTCCATCAATACCAGGCTGTTGGCACTGGCATTATTCAGTATGTTTGCCGCTTCGGTCATCTCCACCATAAATGTCGAGCGCCCGCTGGACAGGTCATCGCTGGCGCCGATACGGGTAAACACCTGGTCGATCGGGCCGAGTAGTGCGTTGCGTGCGGGCACATAGCTGCCCATGTAAGCCAGGATTACGATTAATGCGGTCTGGCGCATGTAGGTCGATTTACCGCCCATGTTGGGGCCGGTAATCAACAGCATGCTGCAATCATTATCGAGATGTAAGTCGTTGGCGATGAATGCCTGATCGAGCACTTTTTCGACCACTGGGTGTCGGCCTGCCTCGATTTCAAGCAAGCGATCGCTGGTGAGCCCGGGTTCGCTCCAATCGTTGACACTCGCGCCAATCGCGAAACAGTTCAGCACATCAAGCTGCGCCAGCGCCAGCGCGCAGTGCTGTAGCTGTGCCAGGCTATCGCCGAGTTGTTTTAACAGGGCTTCGTAAAGGTATTTTTCACGTGTAAGCGCGCGTTCGCGTGCGCTGAGCACCTTGTCCTCGAATGCCTTGAGCTCGGGCGTGATATAGCGCTCGACTGCTTTCAGGGTTTGCCGACGTACGTATTCGTCGGGTACACCGTTGCTCTGCGTCTTGCTGACTTCGATATAAAATCCATGCACCCGGTTATAGGCCACCTTGAGCGAGTTGATCCCGGTCTTCTGCTGCTCCTGCGATTCCAGATCAAGCAGGAATTGATCGGCATTGGCGCTGAGTGCCCGCAACTCGTCAAGTTCAGGATCAAATCCGGTTTTAATGACACCGCCGTCGCGAATCAACATCGGCGGCTCTTCGATAATCGCGGCATCGAGTAGCGCTACTACTTCGGGGTGGGTGCCGATGTCTGTTGATAGTTCCTGCAGCAAGGGACTGTCGAGTTTGGCAAGCAGTTGCTGCAGTGCTGGCAGGGTCTGCAAGGTTGAGGCGAGGGTTGACAGATCTCGCGGTCGTGCCGACAGTAGCGCTACCCGCGCCAGAATACGTTCGATATCACCGATTTCGACGAGGCTATCGCGCAGGGTTTCAAACCTGTGATTGTCGAGCAGGCTCGATACGGCGTGATGGCGTCGACGCACACGATCCTGGTCACGCAACGGTTTCTGAATCCAGCGGGTCAACTCGCGGTGTCCCATCGCCGTACTGCAGAAATTGATGATACTTAGCAGGCTATTTTGTGGCGACTGTTCATTGAATGAGCGGGTCAGCTCCAGGTTACGGCGGCTATTGGCATCGATCAGTAGCGAATCGCTGATCGCCTCGTAGTGTAAAGGCTGTAGATGATTAACCTCGGTCTTGAGTGTGTCGTTTACATACTGCAACAGGCAACCGGCAGCACTGACTGCAAGTTTTGTCTCAGCGACGCCAAATCCCTGCAGGCTGGCCGTGCGATATTGTTCGCATAGCAATCGTGTTGCTGTGTCGAGTTCAAAATACCAGGGTGGCATGGCATGGGCATGTTGCGTGTAGGTCGAATCGAGGGGCAGGTCCTGATCTTCACAAAATATAATTTCAGCGGGATTGAGTCGTGCGATTTCACTGGCCAGTAATTCATCGCCATCGAGTTCGCTCAAGCTAAAACGACCCGAGCTGATTTCCAGCGCAGCCAATCCCCAGCAGGCCGCTTGCTGGTAAATACAGCACAGCAGGTTTTCACGGCGATCCTGCAATAGCGCCTCGTCGGTTAAGGTGCCCGGGGTTACCACGCGCACCACCTTGCGTTCTACCGGTCCCTTGCTGGTGGCCGGATCGCCGATCTGCTCGCAGATTGCGACCGACTCGCCCTTTCTGACCAGTTTACCGAGGTAGCTCTCGACCGCGTGGTAGGGCACGCCACACATCGGTATGGGTTCTCCGGAGGATTGACCTCGCTTGGTCAGGGTGATATCGAGCAACCGGGCGGCCTTGCGAGCATCTTCGTAAAACAGTTCGTAAAAGTCGCCCATGCGATAGAACAGCAGCGTGTCGGGATGCTCCGCCTTGATGCGCAGGAATTGCTGCATCATTGGTGTGTGTGTTTTATTCCTGGTATCTAACTGATTCATATAGGGAAACAATCTGCGCGAGACTCTTTAGTGTTGGTCGCGTCACACCCCCAATTGTACGCACATTGTCTGGATCGCCCAAATAAAACCGCTAATTGGAGAAGGCTTTTGGTGTACTAATCGCCAACTAATGTGCCGACGGGTTCACCAGGGAACACTCGAACCCGAACCAGGTACGCGGTTGAATGGAACAGTTTCACCTATGGTACGACTTAGGGCTTCTTTTTGGAGCGTCGCTGCTCCGGGTGAAGGCTTGCGCCGAGAATGTGTTCACTTCGGGCAATGGCATGATCACTGGAGGTGACGATAAACGGATCGGGTTCGCCAACCGAGTCAAAGTCCTTGTCATCGTAATTTAAAGTCGACAGGAAATGGCGCATGCAGTTCAGGCGCGCGCGTTTCTTGTCATCGGACTTAATGATCGTCCACGGTGCATCGGCGGTATCGGTATAGAAGAACATCGCTTCCTTGGCCTCGGTATAGTCGTCCCACTTGTCGATCGACGCCTGGTCGACGGGTGATAATTTCCACTGTTTGAGCGGGTCGCTTTTACGTGATTCAAAGCGTTTGCGCTGTTCGTCCTGGGTTACCGAAAACCAGTATTTGTACAACAGGATGCCGGAGCGGACCAGCATGCGCTCGATCTCGGGGCACTGACGCATGAACTCGAGATAAGCGGTCGGGTCACAAAACCCCATGACGCGCTCGACCCCGGCGCGGTTATACCAGGAGCGGTCGAGCAGTACGATTTCGCCGGCGGAGGGCAGATGTTTGAAATAGCGCTGAAAGTACCATTGCGTTTGCTCGGCTGCGGTTGGTTTTTCCAGGGCGACGACCCTCGCGCCACGAGGATTAAGGTGCTCCATGAAACGCTTGATTGCACCACCCTTGCCGGCGGCATCCCGGCCTTCAAACAGAACCACAATTTTCTTGCCGGTTGATTTAACCCAGCGCTGAACCTTGAGTAACTCGACCTGCAGCAAGGCCTTTTCCCGCTCGTATTCCGATTTCTTAATCCTGTCCTCGTAGGGATACATGCCGTTTTCAAACCTGCGGATAACGTCCATGCGCTCTATTTCATGCTGAGCGATGCCGCTGTCTTCCAACGACTGGATTTTGATTTGCGAACTATCGTCAGCTTCCAGTTCGGGGCTTGAGTCCGGGACTATGGATTCGTTCATGTCGGTAGTCACTTTATTTATATTTAACAGTATTATATCACTGCTCTGTCGATAAACCATGCGAAGCAGTTAGCAGTTAGCAGTTGATGCAGGTCAAGAATTTCACCTTACGTTATAATACAGGCATGGGTAAAGACAGCGAAGTATTAGTGCGGCAGCTGGCCACGCGGTTGCTAGAGCAACAGCAAAAGCTGTGCACTGCGGAATCCTGTACCGGTGGGTTGATCGCCAAGACGTTGACCGACCTGGCGGGTAGCTCGGACTGGTTCGAGCGTGGTTTTGTTACCTACAGCAACCAGGCAAAAAACGAAATGCTGGCAGTCTCGTCTTCAGTCATCGAGGACTATGGTGCCGTCAGCGAACCGGTTGCAGTGGCGATGGCAACAGGTGCGTTAGGCCATAGTTATGCCGATTTCTCAGTCGCGGTCACCGGCGTTGCTGGTCCTGGCGGCGGTAGCGAAGAAAAGCCTGTCGGTACCGTCTGGATAGCGGTTGCTTCAGCCGATCAGAACATTGCCAGGCGGTTTCAGTTCAGCGGCGATCGAGGGGCCGTACGCGAAGCGACATTGGTTGCGGCGCTACAGGCCGTAATCGACCTGGTTGATTCAGAGTAATTCCACTTTAAAGTGCTATTGCCGATTTGATTGCTTGATTGCAAGACCTGTGAATACCGGGCCAATGATCTCGAACACCACGGTTGAAGCGATTACGATTGGCAGCATGATCTGTCGATACTCGGGAAATTGGTTCGACGCTACCAGCGCCATACCGATCGCCACACCAGCCTGGGGCAGCAGTGCGACGCCCATCCAGATTTTATAGTCCTGTCCTGACTTACTTAGAAAGCCGCCGATCCAGGCACCCAGGTACTTGCCCAGCGCACGGCACAGAATGTAAACCCCGCCAATGATGCCGATGACGCTAAGTGCACCCAGGTCCAGCGAAGCCCCGGCAAGCACGAAAAAAATGATCATGAACAAAGACTCGATGTCTTCAATCGCGTGGAACGGGTAGTCGTGATGACGTGCCAGGTTGGCAACCACGGCGCCCATGACGATGGCGGCAATTAGAAAAGAAACGTTCAACCACAGCGCAATGCCACCGCAAAGGAAAACGATGCCGAGTGCTTCGACCAGCATCGGCTTGCCTGCCTTGATGCGACCTGTCAGGTAAGCGGCTGGCAGACCGATTGCGATACCGAGTATGACGGCCCCACCCAGTTCCCAGGCCACAAGCCCGATGAAACTGGATTCACCAGCGATACCATTCAGCGATGTTACGATCGCCATGCCGACCCCGAACAGCAACAGTGCCCAGACGTCGTCAAGTACCACGATCAACAGTAGCAATTCACTGAACCTGTTTTTTATACCCGATTCCTGCACCACGTCGAGAATGGCCGCGGGCGCCGTCGCCGCCGCAAAACAACCGAGCAATACGGCGATCTCGATGGCAACCCCCATGGCAATCATGCCCAGGCAGACCACGAGTGCAGGTAGCAACGCCGCACAGATTGAAATCGAGAAAGATATGCCGGTGTGGCCTCGTAACGAGGTCCGGGTCAGTTTGCCGCCTAACAGGAAGCCCACCATCAGCAGCGTTACTTCGGCGATGAGTCCGAAACGGTCGACCAACAGCTTCGGAACCAGGTTCAGCAGATCCTCGCCGATAATCGCACCAAATAGCAGTAGCAGGGTAGCCCGCGGCAGAAAGGTTCTTTGCGCAACGGTCGACAACAGCAGGCCGACCAGAAAGATTCCGCCGAGGGCTAACAGTAGCTGCGACGAAACATTGAGTTGCATTGCCTCCATGGGACTAATGGGTTGCTTTTTCAACCCGGCAAAGGTGCGTTTTCAGATTTGCCTGTTGTGAAATTGGATCGAGCCTGATACCGGTTAAATGGTTGACACTCGAACTCGGATGATAGGGCTGTTGCTCGTCCCAACCGATCGGAATAAATATACAGTTCGGACGGATTCCTCGATGAATCCAGGCACGTACCGTAATCTTGCCGTTTTCGGTGACTATGGATACCTGGT
The DNA here is from genome assembly GCA_029862125.1 of Gammaproteobacteria bacterium. GTDB lineage: Bacteria > Pseudomonadota > Gammaproteobacteria. The sequence goes on from JAOTXY010000021.1 coordinate 37,041, forward strand.
CCCCGTCTTTGACATCGAGCGTTGATGCCTTTTGGGGATGAATCTGACAGTATAACTCGGGCCACATTTCCTGGGCTTGCCAGAAATAATGGGTCCAGGAATGAAAATGAGGCGCGGGTGGGCGACCGGTCACGAGTTCGGTGTCAAAGGCCAGGTCGCGGGTGACAGGTTTGTTGACGATGTGGCCCGGGTACACCAATGTCTCTTCGCTGAAGAAACTCGAAGTTTTAGGGGTCGTGTCATATTCGATGTGCGGCAGGTCTATTAACTGTTCGGCCTCGGTATAAAACTCGGGTAGCGCAGATAATCCCATGGCGGTGAATTTCTGCTCCAGCTCGGGGGTCCAGAATTCAAGTTTGCCGCTCGCAGTGGGATAACTTAGGTTCGCCCCGGGGTTGCTACGCATCAGCTCGGTCACATAAACCGGATCGATTTCTCCCGGCCTGGCATCGAAGTAGGGTAAGCGCACGGTGCGATTGGATCGAGCGGTCAACTCTGCAGTGGTCGCAGCGCCAAGACCCGGGGTTGCAGCTACCAGCACCTCGTCCCAGAGCTTACGTGGATCCTTGTAGTCATCTTTTAAAACATCCTCGTAGCCGAATTTCTTACCCAGCTCGATCCAGAACCAGTGATCGGACCTGGCATCCCCGGGAGGGTCAATGAACTTGTCATTCCAGACAATACGCCGGTCTTCAGCAAAGCGCGTGGTGCCGCCTTTTTCGATCCCGCTTGCCATCGGTAACACGTAGTCGGCAAAACGTGAGGTGGCATTTTTGAACAATTCCAGGTGCACCACCAGGTCCAGTGCCTCGATCGCTTTGCGAGCCCGGTTTTGATTGGGCCATTGCGCCAGCGGGTTATTACTGGTGATCAGCGCTTTAATCGGGTAGGGCGTGCCGTCGAACATGGCTTCCATCCAGGAGGAGGGATTCTTGCCGACCGCCGCACGCGCATCGGCCTTGCGCCCGGCGGGAATCAACGGTGGTTTCCAGTTCATTTCCGAGGAAACATTGAAATAACCCCCACCGCGACGCCCCCAGTTTCCGGTCATCGCCGCGATGAACATGAACACGCGGTTGGTTTGTGCTGAATTGGTATGTTGATTGACACCGCGACTCAGAAAAATCATGCAGCCGTCGGCTTCTGCGATAGTGTGTGCCAGCATTTTGAGCTGCTCGACTTCGAGATCGGTAACCTGTGCCGCCCATTCGAGGTCGTAGCCTTGCTGCTTGATATAGTCACGCCATTCGCGCCAGCCAACGACCCAGCGCTCGCAGAAAGCTTCGTCGTGGAGCCCGTGCTCGAACAGGTAGTGGATAATGCCGAGTCCAAGCGCCATATCGGTCCCTGAACGAATCGGTAGCCAGGCATCAGCCTTGCTTGCGGTAGCGGTCAGGCGAGGATCGACGACGATCATTCTGGCGCCATGTTGCAGTCGCCAGTCGTTTAACATGCCGAAATTCACCGGTCGGGTCTCGGCCTGGTTATCGCCGATGTAAACATAGGCTTCGGCGCTGCCGATATCTTCCTCGGTATAGACGCTTGCCATAAGTCCGGTGCCCTGGGTCAGGTTAAGCGCAAGCCCCTTGCCGAGGTCGCAATAAGGTTCGGTTGCAGCCACGTTCGCGGTACCCCAGAGTCCGGCGAAAAGCGGCAGTGCACCAATAATATTGAGTACTCCGGTGCGTGAACCGGACTGAATCGCGAGCGCTTCGCTACCATATTGATCACGTACCGCGGACAATTTTTGCGCGATTTCAGTAAGGGCCTGTTCCCAGCTAATCGACTGAAATGAATCGCTACCGCGCTTGCCGACGCGTTTCAACGGTGTCACCAGTCGATGCGGATTGTTATAAAGCTGCAGGGTCATCTGCGATTTTGGACAGACACGACCCTGAAATACCGGGTCGTCGTCGTTGCCATAGATATTGAGCACCTCGTCGCCACGCAGGTGAAACTTGACCGGGCAACCGTTGAAACAGATATTGCAACCCCCGGGGACGATGCGTTCTTCCTGCTGCAGCAGGCTGTTTTTTTCCGAGCGGCGATACGAGCCTCGTGCGTTATCGGTATCCAGGCTTGCCCGGGTTTGATGATCCTGCATCAGGGCTGGGGTGCTGCGTTCAGGGGCGTTTGCCTCGGTCTGTGCACTGTCACCCAGGCGTTTCAGATAAATCGTTGCCGGTTGCTGCAGGAAGTGGTCGGTATCGAACGTTTCGCGATGTTCCTGCTGAACCCTGTCGAGAAGTGTTTTGCGGGTGCCAAAGCTGATCGCGCGGGTCGGGCAGACATGTGCACAGGCGGGTCCAAGGTCGCGGGCCCTGCGTTCGGAACACAAATCGCACTTGACCGCATGGTGTTGCTCGGCGTTGTAGCCGATGGCGCCGTAAGGGCAGGACAGTGCACATTCACCGCAACCGGTGCAGCGGTTTTCATTGATTTCAACGACCCCGGTGACCGGGTCCTTGGAGATTGCTTTCGGGTATACCGGGCAGGCACGCAGGCAAGCCGGGCGTTCACATTGCTGGCAGGTAACGGTCAGGAAATCGAGCCGGGCTGATGAAACCTCGCTGTTATCGTTGTGTTGCTCGTCAAACCACATGACCCGGTTGCGATAACTGTTGGGGCCGAGCGCATTGGTTTGCTTGCAGGCTGCCTCGCAGCTCTTGCAACCGGTGCAGCGTTCGAGATCGATCATCAGCGCTAACTGGGTTGACACATCGGTCATCGCTTAGCCTCCCCAGTCAGTAATATGCCACCAGTCGATGGCACCGCCTTCGGCAGCATACCCGGCAAAAAACAGCACTACGACGATATGCGATACCAGGCCCAGGTAAAAACCGAGCGCTGCCAGCATGTGAATGCGGCGCGACCAACCGAGTTCAATTCCAGCGCTCGCACGTGCGCCGATCATGCGCGCTTCGCGCTCGGCCAGCAACAGGTATCTAAAGCTGTTCCAAGGATGACGCAACCAGTGTTTGAGGGCGGGTGAGAATAAGGCTTCCTCGGCAGCGGGATCGAGATTTCCCAGTAGCTGAGTCTTGGCATCGATAATCCCTTGTAGCGCTACTTTATCGAGGGTAGCTGGCGCGTTAAATCCACCGGGAGCACTACTGCGCGCAAACAGCAGGCTGAAGCCGCGTGAGAATATGGCGCGCAAAATGCTGCCTTGCAGGATTAAAAATACTAACAGCAACAGGATGATTCCGGGTGGTGAAAACCAGTCACCCGCGGCGACATGGATAAAGATCAGGCAGGTTCCAACAGAGGTTGCCAGGACATGGCCGATAAACCATGCGGGTGGACTGTTGGCAAGGCCGGAGCGTTTCATGATGACGAAAGCGAACGGGGCGAATAACAGCAATGCTCCCAGCGCTCCGCATAATTGGGCCAGCGGCGATCCCGGGGCTGGTGCGTCGGGCCACAGCAGTGTGACCGAGGCGATGACGATTACGGACCCTGTCAGCATCACAATACTGCGTGCGGAAAGATCGGGGCGATTATTGTTGTCCACGGGAATTCCAGTCAGCTTTGTTAAAGACTATCGTTGCATTCCGCCCGGTTCAACCTATTGCGGTAAATTCTTGTTTTTTCATTTATTTTTATATGGCTCACGCTATGAGCCACTAAGCCAATATAATGCGAGCCAGGTTTATGCAAAAGTCTATCGGAAATTCAGGGTAAATTTAAAAAGTTCTCTTTATGTTCTCGTTGGACTATGTGATAATTCGGCAACTCAACGCAAAGGTAGGTAACAAATGGACGACAATAAACAAAAGGCGCTCGATGCAGCGCTGGGGCAAATCGAGAAGCAATTCGGCAAGGGATCGGTCATGCGACTCGGTGATTCCGGGGTCGATACGACCATGGGGGTGATATCAACCGGGTCCCTGTCACTCGATGTTGCGTTGGGTATCGGTGGTTTACCACGTGGCCGTGTCATCGAGGTCTACGGGCCTGAATCTTCGGGTAAAACCACGTTGGCTTTACAGGTCATCGCCGAGTGTCAGAAAAATGGTGGTACCGCTGCATTTGTCGATGCCGAGCACGCGCTTGATCCAACCTATGCCGACAAGCTGGGCGTCAACATCGATGACCTGCTGGTGTCGCAGCCCGATACCGGTGAGCAGGCGCTTGAAATAACCGACATGCTGGTGCGCTCGGGGGCGGTTGAAGTTGTTGTCGTCGACTCGGTTGCAGCATTGACGCCAAAGGCGGAGATCGAGGGTGACATGGGTGATTCGCACATGGGCCTGCAGGCACGCCTGATGTCACAGGCGCTGCGTAAACTCACCGCTAACATCAAACGTTCGAATACCATGGTCATATTTATCAACCAGATCCGTATGAAGATCGGTGTCATGTTTGGTAACCCGGAAACCACGACCGGTGGCAATGCGCTAAAGTTCTATGCCTCCGTGCGCCTCGACATACGACGCATTGGGGCGATCAAGCGCGGGGACGAAGTAATTGGCAACGAGACCCGCGTTAAAGTTGTTAAGAACAAGGTGGCGCCACCGTTCAAACAATGCGAATTCGAAATTCTCTATGGTGAAGGTTCATCGTACGAAGGTGAACTCATCGATCTTGGCGTCAAGCATGGCATGATCGAAAAAGCCGGCGCCTGGTACAGCTATAACGAAGAGCGTATCGGCCAGGGCAAGGACAATGTACGAATGTTCCTCAAAGAGCATCCTGATATGGCACAAGATATCGATCAACGTTTGCGCACCGAGTTATTACCCAAGGCGAAGGCCTCTGAGGCCCTCATTGACAGTGAAGCAGCAGACTCTAACCCAGAAGTCGAACCCGAAATGGTGGAAACTCCTTAACCTACCTATCCCCTCCACCTCATGTTGTTAGCTGGCAGTCCCTCGGAGATTAATCTCTCCGAGGGTTTTTTTTATTTGATGTCTTTTTCCGCGATAGCGTTGTCAGGGCCGTGCTCGGAGTGTCATGTATTGGCTATACACTCCACTCCTGCGCGCGGCCCTTCCTAGCTCTCGCGAAAAAATCCAATCAAATAATATCTATTTGTTATGACTGAGAAAAAAGTACAGACTAGTATTCGCAACAAGGCGATGGACTTGCTCGCACGACGAGAACATTCTGAATGCGAGTTACGTCAAAAATTAAAATCCCGTGATTATGAGGTCGATGCGATAGACGCGGTCCTGCAAGAGCTAAAGCAAGACCATTTATTATCGGATGCAAGGTTTGCTGAGGCCTATGTCAATCACCGTTTCAACGCGGGGGTCGGTCCCGTAAAAATACGCCACGAACTACGACTAAAAGGAATAACTGACGCGCTTGCCGACGAGTTTCTCGAACCATTGAGCGATCGATGGGATCAATTAATGATGCTACAACGGGTTCGAAAGTATGGTGAAACGATTCCGGCAGGCTATGCCGAACGGATGAAGCAGGCGCGTTTTTTACAAAATAGGGGTTTTTCTCCCGAGTCAGTCATGCGATTATTTCGCTAGTGCTCTTTTAAGAGCACTGTACGCTCGGTTTATACCGAGCGTTATTTTTTAAAGGGATACCTGACTGAAAATAAATGACGACTAGTGCTGAACTAAGAGAAAAGTTTCTCAAGTATTTCGAAGCGCACGGACACACCATCGTGCCATCAAGTCCGTTAGTGCCCGGGAATGACCCGACTTTGCTGTTTACCAATTCAGGTATGGTGCAATTCAAGGAGGTATTCCTCGGTAGTGAAAAACGAGGCTATACCCGTGCAACGACTTCGCAGCGTTGCGTGCGTGCCGGTGGCAAGCATAACGATCTGGAAAATGTCGGCTATACCGCCCGTCATCACACTTTTTTTGAAATGCTCGGCAACTTCAGTTTTGGCGAGTATTTCAAGCAGGATGCGATCCATTACGCCTGGGATTTTTTAACCAACGTGATCGGTTTGCCCGCGGATAAACTCTGGGTCACCGTTTACGCCGATGATGACGAGGCCGCCGATATCTGGCTCAAGGATATCAAGGTAGACCCGGAAAGGTTTGCCCGTATTGGCACCTCGGATAATTTCTGGTCGATGGGTGACACCGGACCCTGTGGCCCCTGTAGTGAAATTTTTTATGACCACGGACCTGAGATCGAGGGTGGGCCACCCGGTACACCCGAAGAAGACGGTGATCGTTACATTGAGATCTGGAACCTGGTTTTCATGCAGTTTAACCGTGACCAGGACGGAAACATGGAACCGCTGCCCAGCCCGTCGGTAGACACTGGGATGGGATTGGAGCGGCTTGCGGCGATACTGCAGCAGGTCCATAACAACTATGATATCGACCTGTTCCAGTCGCTAATCACGGCCGCGGCTAAATTGACTGGCACCAAAGACCTGGAAAACAAGTCGTTACGGGTCATCGCCGATCACATTCGCTCCTGCGCTTTTTTAATCGTCGATGGCGTACTGCCTTCGAACGAAGGTCGCGGTTACGTGCTGCGGCGAATCATTCGGCGCGCCGCACGACACGGCCACCAGCTCGGTTGCCGGGAGCCTTTTTTCTATAAATTGATAGATGCGCTGGACCAGGAAATGGGAGAAGCGTATCCGGAGCTACGCCAACATCGTGGCCACGTCGAAAGAGTGCTAAAAACAGAAGAACAGCGTTTTGCCGAAACCCTTGAGCAGGGGATGAGAATTCTCGAAGATGCGATTAGCAAAATGAAGGGTGACACTATCGATGGAAAGACCGTGTTCAAGCTTTATGATACCTATGGTTTCCCGGCTGACCTGACTGCCGATGTGGCGCGTGAAAAGGACCTTCAGATTGACCAGGACGGATTCGATGTCGAGATGGAAGCACAACGGTCGCGTGCGCGTGCTTCGAGCCAGTTCAGTGCTGCCAGTGATAATTTAAGCCTTGACGCATATTCGGCAAGTGAATTTCTCGGCTACGAAAAGCACTCTGCCGCAGCAAAGGTGGTAGCGATTCTGCAAAACGATACTGCGATCGATCAACTTGAAAATGGCGATCAGGCAATCGTCATTCTTGATCATACGCCTTTCTATGCGGAGTCAGGTGGGCAGGTCGGAGATATAGGCACAATTTCGATCGATGACCAGACTGTGTTCCGAGTTACCGATACACAAAAGCAAAACGACGTTCACCTTCACATCGGTTCATTGATAAGTGGTGAGTTAAACATCGGCGCAAAGGTGAGTGCCGGGATCGATAAAGATTATCGGCGGGCGGTCATGCTGAATCATTCGGCGACACATTTGATGCACGCGGCGTTAAGAAAGGTTCTCGGCGAACATGTTCAGCAAAAAGGCTCGCTGGTTGATGCCGAGAAGCTGCGTTTTGATTTTTCACACTATCAACCGGTGGAGCATGAGCAGATTGTCGAGATCGAAACCATTGTCAATGATGAAATACGCGGTAACCTGAAAACCAGGGCCGAGACGATGGATATGGAAGCGGCGAAAAAATCCGGCGCGATCGCCTTGTTCGGTGAAAAATATGGTGACGTGGTGCGAGTGCTGAAAATCGGTTCCGATTCGATCGAACTCTGTGGTGGAACCCATGTGCCGCGTGCCGGTGATATTGGCCTTTTCAAGATCGTATTTGAAACCGGAATTGCTTCAGGTGTGCGTCGCATCGAGGCGGTGACGGGTGAAGTCGCGGTTAAGCGTTTTATCGATAGTGAAGATAAACTCGATCTCATTGCACAAAAGCTGAAGTCGAATCGTGATGATGTGCTCCGGCGCATCGACCAAGTTCTGGCAGAAAATCGATCGAATGAAAAAGAACTCGAAACTCATAGGGCAAAAGTTACTTTGGAAAAAGGTGGTGACCTAGCCTCGCAAGCAAAAGAGGTCAAGGGAGTTAAGGTGCTTGCAGCGAGTCTTGATGGCGCCAATGTTAAAAGCCTGCGTAACACTGTAGATCAGCTTAAAAATAAATTGGGTGCGGCTGCGGTAGTGCTTGCCAGTAGCGAAGGTGACAAGGTTTTGATCATAGCCGGTGTTACCAAGGCAGAAACAAAACTCATCAGTGCAGGTAACCTGGCTAATATGGTAGCCGAGCAATGTGGTGGGCGTGGCGGTGGCAGACCGGATATGGCACAAGGCGGGGGCAATCAACCCGAAAATCTCGACGCTGCCCTCGCATCGGTACTGCCATGGGTTAAAACTAAGCTTTGACCCGATTACCCGATTAACTCCGGGAGCAGGTTGGCTTCATTCATAAACTGATAAATCAATATCATTGCTAACAGCGCCAACAATTTACGCAGGATAGCCTGGTAAGTGCTGACCTGAATGCGGGTGTGCAGACGCTGCCCCAGCAGCAATGCGATGACAGCGGCCAGCGCCAACGGTGCGGTTTCGACAAGCAGCCTGAATCCAACGAGGCCCGCGATCGCAAGCACCACGATCTGCGATGCCTTACCCACCAGGAAGCATGAGTTCAACGCAGGCACCATTGTCGAGCGTGGTGTTTCAAGGGAAAGAAAATAGATTATCAAGATGGCAACCATGACATTGGTGGTACCCGCCGCGATACCCGCGCTCAAACCGAAAAGCGCCATTGCCAGCAATGCGTTATTTTCGAGCCATTGCCTGGGGATGCGCAGGTTATTCCACAGGTACAACAGGATCAAGCCTGCCAACACGATGCGAAACGGGGCGGGGTCGACAGTTGCCAGAACACTGGTACCAATCAAAGTACCCAGTAATGCAAAAAAAACCAGCGGAAAAAACTGTCTCGTGTTTTTCAAGCTAGACTTGCTATTGATGATGCTGGCGATATTGACAGCCATGGTTGGGAGTAGTGTGACCAGAATTGCACTACGCACATCCATCATCGTGGCGAGCATCGGGGTTGCCACCATTGGAAATCCAAGCCCAAGCGTACCGTGAATAAAACCCGCAAACAGCATCACTGCAATAATTGCCACTAACACGGGTCCATCAAACTGGAACAAAGAAAACATGGACGGATAATCTCGCAAAAGCCAATAGCTGAATTCTATTCGTGATAGTCGACGAATACGAATATCGTTATACAAACGAGCCTATTTTTCCTATAATCCGCGCTCTTTTTTTCAAGTCGGTAGACCCAGTATTAAGACGATGCCTCTGCTGGTACAAAAATTTGGTGGAACTTCGGTAGGCTCGATAGAGCGGATAGAGGCGGTTGCCGATAAGGTAATCTCGTACCGAAACGCGGGTAACGACATGGTGGTCGTGGTTTCGGCAATGGGCGGTGAAACCAATCGTTTAGTCGAACTTGCACGGCAGGTTGACCCGCAGGCGCGCGGACGCGAACTCGATGTTCTGTTGACGACTGGTGAGCAGGTCACGATAGCGCTGCTGGCAATGGCGTTAGAAAAAAGAGGTTACCCGGCACGCTCCTACACGGGAGCCCAGGCCAGGATCATGACCGATAGCTCGCATAACAAGGCGCGCATCAAGTCTATCGACAACGTGAAAATGACCGATGACCTTAAACAAGGACGCATTGTAGTCGTCGCCGGATTCCAGGGTGTCGACGAACACAACAACATAACAACGCTCGGTCGCGGCGGTTCTGATACCACTGGCGTGGCCCTGGCTGCTGCGTTGAAAGCAGACGAATGCCAGATTTTTACCGATGTCGACGGCGTCTACACGACTGACCCCCGGGTTGAGCCGGAGGCGCGTCGCCTGGACACCATTACCTTCGAAGAAATGTTGGAACTAGCGAGTCTCGGGTCCAAGGTGTTGCAAATTCGAGCGGTTGAATTCGCTCAAAAATACCAGGTGCCATTGCGCGTACTTTCATCATTCGAAGCGAGCGAAGGCACTTTAATAACCACAGAATATGGTACGGATAAAACTATGGAACAAGCCCTGATATCGGGCATCGCGTTCAATCGCGACGAAGCCCAGTTAACCATAAACGGTGTATCCGATACGCCAGGCGTCGCATACCAGATAATTGGACCGATTTCAGATGCCAATATCGAAGTCGATATGATCGTGCAAAACGTCGGTGCTGACGGAACCACAGACTTTACCTTTACGGTTCATCGAAATGATTTCGACACTGCGCTGGAAGCGCTTGAACAGACTGCAAAGCGGATGAAGGCCCGCGAAGTCTCCGGTAACAACAGGATCGTCAAGATTTCAATCGTCGGTGTCGGTATGCGCTCACATGCCGGAATAGCAAGTCGAATGTTCGAAATTCTGGCTACAGAGGGCATCAATATCCTGATGATTTCGACTTCAGAAATTAAGATTTCGGTCGTTGTCGATGAAAAATACCTCGAATTAGGCGTGCGCGCCTTACATGATGGCTTCGATTTAAAAACAAAGTCATAAATTATTTCAACTGGCTTCAGCAAAGCCAGTTGGGTTACACTCACAAGCGGCTCGGAGAAAGGCCCTTATAACAATAAAAAGTAAGGTCCCTGTGAAGGATACAGGGTTAGATTACTGTTATATTGATTTGGAGAGATAGGAATGCTGATATTGACTCGGCGTGTCGGGGAGACCTTAATGATCGGCGACGAAGTGACCGTAACCGTTCTCGGCGTTAAGGGAAACCAGGTAAGGATTGGGGTGAATGCGCCTCGGGAAGTGGCGGTGCATCGTGAGGAAATCTACGATCGCATCAAGGCGGAAGAGGGGCAGGAAGAATTGGGAAATACAGCCGAAGGATAAATTTCGGTTCCAGTTAAAGCGGGTTCAATCGCTTTCATACAATCAAATACTTTGTAATAGCCTTGTTAAATAGGCTATTGCATTGTAATTTATACACTTAATTCGGAGAGATGGCTGAGTG